>NZ_JBQKJP010000004.1:0-117710 GCF_052117205.1 Candidatus Agathobaculum pullicola
TGCCCCCTTTGGAAACCCCCACAAGAAAAGGCGGTACGCTACCCCTCCACGGGGCGCATACCGCCTTTTCTTGTTATCCAGCCCTCCGGCTGTATCGGTTGAGCAAAAGTCCGCGTGGGATTGATGTGGTATCTTTAACTTTGGGAAACTCCCGATAGCCATCCGGTGCATCGCTATACGGCGCGCGCAGCCATGCGGTGCGGCCCTGCGGCGATCCGTCCAGAAACATTTTGCAGCCGCCCAGTTTGAAGTGCCGATCATACCGACGCACCGCTTCGGGAAACGCATCACAGATTTCATCCATCACATCCACACCCAGATAGGCCACTACATCCAGTTCAAGCATCTGATGCGCCAGCAGCGCCTGATACAGTCCGATCAGGCTTTCCGGCATCATCCCCTCCTGCACGGTAGCAATGCCATATGAGGCATAAAGCTGCTGCGCACGGCGGCAGGCATCCATTAAGTCCGCAATGTCCGGCGCGGGAACCTTCTGCTGATACTGTAAAAAGGCGTTTTCTTCCATGTATCCGGTCAACTGACCGTTTTCTTTGCCAATCGCACCGCCTTCCGGCGCGGGCGTATCCGGTGTAACACCAAGCAATTCCAGCGCCAACGTATTGAACACACCCATATGTCCGGACTGGTGCACTATCATGATGGGGTGGCGCACGGATACGCGGTCGAGCACCGCGCGTGTCGGATGCCGCTGCTCGATCAACGCGTTCTGGTCATAGCCCTTACCAACCACCCATTGTCCGTCAGGCACGTGATTGTCTGCAATAAATCGTGTCAGCGCCTGCCCGATCTCCGCAAAATTTACCGCTTCCCCGAGCGGCGCTTGCAGCATCGCATAGGCTGCACCAGAAAAATGGCTGTGTGCATCGATGAACGCAGGCAGCAGCACGCGGCCGTCCAGATTGATCTGCGCTGCATCCTTTGCCCGCGCATGCAGGCGCTCGTATTCTCCCACCGCTGCAATGACACCGTTTTCGACCAGCAGGGCTTGCGCCTGCTCGCTCTCCTCCATTGTATGAATTGTACCGCCATAATACAGCATCTTCATTGCCGCTTCCCTCTTTTCGGTTGCCTTTGGTTTCAGTATAACACGCAAGTTCCAAAAAAATTGAATAGACTGTGAATTTTGCAGCCGTCCACACAAAATAAGGCGGTATCTCCACGATACCAGCCCTCCCCCTGCTATCCCTTATACTATTTTTTCTTCCATAAATATCGAGGAGCCATATGCAGGATTGTATACGGTAACGGCGCCTTCTGCCCTGGGGACTTGCCGGATGTGAACCTGACCGTTCTTGTTCTGCCGAAGGCGGTTATTGAGCATCTGCGCCTAATCTATCAGGCGGGCATCAGCGGCAGCCCACTGCTTGTGTTTTTTTGGCCCCGCGGCCCGAATTCCGTGACAACCGTCATCAAATGCTGCGGTCGAACTGACGGATGGAGTAGCGGAATTTCCCCGATTTGCTCGGTTCAATATGAGGAACTACGATAGCCTGCACCTCTACTCCCGGCATAAAACCAGCAACATCTCTCCGGAATGTTTCCACCTCTTCCAACGGCCCTTGCTCGTTCATCACCACCCGCAGCTCTGCATGCGCCACGCTGGTCTGAATCAGTTGAAACTGCCGGATGGTCTGATATTTTCTGGAAAGCTGGTTGACAAAATTTCCGTGGACCAGCTTTCCATCCGGCAGCTCGAAAATCGCATCCTCCCGCCCATCCAGACTTTGGATGGTAGGAAGCGTCACGCCGCACGGGCATGCTGCCTCCGGCGACAGCGTAGCAGTATCCCCCAACAGGTAACGAAGGCGGGGCATGGCCAGATTGTTCAGATCGGTGGTGACCACCAGACCGCTCTCCCCCGGCGCCACCGGCTCCAGCGTGACAGGATCCACTACCTCCAAAATACAGTTTTCTGCCATGATATGCAGATGACCACACCGACATTCATAACCCAAAATACCCGCATCGCGTGCGCCGTACTCGTTCAAAACAGGACAGCCAAACGTGTCATGAATGCTCTGCCGTCGGGAATCGTCGAGCGTTTCCGAGGTGGAAACGACAACTTTGAGATGTTTCAGGTGCAATTTTTCCCGAAACGGTTCCAGCAGACGGGCAAACGTTTCAAGCGCACTGGCATAACCATAAAGATATTCCGGCTGATAGCGGTTAAGGAAACGGACATATTGCGTCACTTCCTCCTCGGCCAAGTCGTAAGCGGAGATAACGGTCCGGTTTTTTAACAAGCGGTCCTTCCAGCGTGCAGAACGCTGCTGCTCTTGACTCAGTTCAATGGGATTTCCCCAAATCATGACACTTCTGCTGCCCGGAGTAATACCCCACCACGACAGTCCCCGCCATCGGGCCGCCTCGTAATGCTCCACGGTGTACCGATCCATAAAAAATTTCACTGGTTCTCCTGTAGAGCCGCCGGTGACATTGGGAATCAACCGCGCACAGTCATATTGGGTGTTTAAAAACCGCTGCGGCTCGTTTTGGAACGCGGATTTTTTCAGAATCGGAATGGCGCGGAATACCGCCCAAGGGTCCTTTTCAATATCCTCATCGGTGATGCCAAGACACTGATAGGCAGGCACACCTGTGGCGCAGGCGCGCAGAAGCTGCTTCAAGCGCGTCTCCCGCAGTGTGTGCAGCGCCTCCGAATCGGCATATTGCGTCTGCTTCATCTCCCGCAGATAAGTCCGAATCCGATTTCCTTTGCCGTGTTCCATCGCCGGATACAGCAGTTTTTCGATAAAGAATTTATTGACCGACATATCAGCACCCCCATTGCCTGCAAAATGCCCTGCGGCCCGCCGCGGGACATTACCATGTTTTTCATGCAGGAGCGTACAATCCTTCGCCCCTTTTTCTCGATGCAATGGGAGTATAACATGCTGTTTTACATTGTTTTCCGCAAATTGACCCTACTCGGCAGACAGAATAATACAACATGCTTTCGCAGAAAAACCCTGCAAAAAGATGCAGATGCAATCCTTTTGCAGGGTTTTTACACTTTTAAATCTCTATCAATCAGAGCAGATGCAGCAGCTCGTCCGCCTCCTCCAAATCCAGCTGTTCGAGCACATAGCGCACATATCCGACCACGCTTTCCACATCCTCCGCTTCGCTGCGGTATCCGGCCTGCCAGTATTCCTGCGCCAGTTCGGTGCAGCGGCGACGGGTTGCAGCATCCCGTGTCACCGCCAGCAGCGCCGTCGCGTTTCCGAGGGCCAACTCCGGATGCGTCAGGGCAAGCTGCTGCAACGCATAGATGAGCACACATTCCAGTCGATCCCGCGCGCGCAGCGGATCCATACCCGCGTAATGCAGCAACACATCCAGTTCTTCCAGCGTCATGTTTAGATGCAGCCCTAGCGCCGTCAGGCTGCGCCGCCGCGGTACCATACCATGGCATCGAAGCTGCGACAGTTGTTTCTCCACCCACGCCGGAAATCCCAGACTGTGCAGACTGCCTCTTCCTCCGCCGTCCCGAACCACTTCCAAACGGTGCACGGTCAGATATTCCTCCAAATATCGCTCCAGCTTCTGCTTGCGCCCGGTCAGTTCCGCCCCAAATGTCTGCAAAAACGCCGCAAATTCCGCTTCGGTATCCACGGCCGACAGATGTGCCATGAGTCTTGTAGTGGTGATGCCGGAAGGGCCGTCCGGTGACCAATCGGACAACAGCCGATGATACAACGCCTCTGCCGCGGCATAATCATACCGCATCTCGCCCTGCTCCCGCCGCTGCAAACAGAAAACGCAGCAGGCGTCAAAGGGGTCTCTCGGATTGAGGCCACAATAGCCGCCATAGCGGGAAAGCATATCGCTGACCGCCTTTGGCGGCATTGCCACACCAAAACCAATTCGAATATAGGTATCGCGGCTTTTGGGCGCGCCGCCTTGCAGCCGCCAACGCTTGACCGTATTTTTGCTCAGACCGCACCGGGAGGCAAACCGGCTGTAACTCAGTCCGGAAGCATCCAAAAGACCGGCAAAAAAGAGCTGCCAAGGCTCAGCCCACCCGTCCCGCTCTTCCAGCAAGGCCAGCACATCGGCAACCGTTTCACAGCGGGACACCTCCACCGCTCTATCCATCGCTCTCATCCCACTGACAGACAAAGCCACAGGATTGCGCATCAAACATATATACACCGTTTATGACCGAGTCATTCCATACCCAGCCCTGACCGTCCTTACGGTACATCATCAGGTAATGCTCGTCACCGCCGTCGTTGTTGGGCTCGCCGATTGCCCACGCCGCAAACTCGAACGGCGCACCCGTGACCCACCGAAAGCCGCTGCTGCTGCTGTAATTATTCGCCCCCAGCCAGACCGTGTTGATCTGGTTTTCTTCCAGCAGTTCAGTGATCGTATCCATCTGTTTCTGGCTGGTGATCGTTGCCAGATGTCCGCCCCGCGCCTCGCAGTAGACCTGCGCTTCCTCCCAATTCATGGTTGCTTTAACCACTGCATAGCGGTAGCCCTCTTCCGGCTGCACTTCCGCCAGTTTGGTTGCCGACGGCGGCAAAAAGGTCGCACGAAGCACCTGCATTGGATAGGGAAACATCGATATCGTTATGGCAAGCATCGCACAGGCCCATCCCGCCACAGCCGCCGTCCGCCAACCGTTCTTTGTCCGCTCGAGTGCCTGCAGCAGTGCATCCGCTGAGGAAAAGCGTTTCTGCGGCTGTGCCTGACAGCACCGTAAGATGATCCTTTTCAGCCGCCGGTCTCCTTCCGGAGGAGATGGCAGCTTTGCTCCCTGCCAGCGGCGGCGAACGGCTGTTTCCCGCTCGGAAAAGGGCGTATTCTCATCCATCAGTGGCAGTTGTCCATGATTAAGCAGCTGATAAAGCACAATGCCCAATGAATAGAGGTCGGCGCGCCCATCATAGACCTCGCCCCGGGCAACCTCCGGCGCCATATAGGCGGCGGTACCGGTCATCGTCTCCAGCACTCCGGCGCGGCAGCGGCGCGCGATACTGAAATCGCCCAGTTGAAACCGTCCATCGGCGGTACGATACAGATTGGCCGGCTTGACATCCCGGTGAATTAGGCCTGCGCGATGCGCAGCAGCAAGCGCGGCGGCAATATCCCGCGCGAGAGTGCTGACCTCCGATACAGACAGGCTTTCCCCTTCCCGCAGCAGTTCCGCCACACACTCCAGTTGCTCCATGCGCATGAGTACATCCCAGCCAACCAGTATATCGCCATCATACAGCGGAAAACAGGCGTCGTCGTAAAGCGTCACTACATTTTCGCAGCCGCGCAACCGCTCCAATGCGGTGATCTCTTGTCGGACATCTGCGAGACTCTGCTCCAGCTCTGCCTCCCGCCCCAAAACCGTAACGACTTTGACCACGCACGAAAAGCCCTGTTCCGCACTTTTGCCGGACAGGGTATAAACACAGCAATTGCCGTTTCGGTAAATTCGTGTTTCCGGAATCCACTGCCCCCAAAGAGGCGCATAGCCCCGCAGACGCTCCAGAAGGCTGTCCATAAGCTGCAATCCTTTCATCTCGTCATGAAATGACTTGGTTGGAAATTATTATACAATAATCCATCCAACCTGACAACTGAACTGCACCCCATTTGTTAGGCATGATACCACAGTGTCTAACAAATGGGGTGCAGTTCACAATGGCTGGCTTTTATTATTTCTGCTATACAGCGGCATGCAGTTGTGCTAAGATAGATTTGGTCTGCGTCGCCTATGCGGTCGCAGCCCTTACTTTTCAGAAAGGAGTGTGCGCACGGCTTACCCTGCGCCCGCATTGAATAACCGCCATGGAACAATCCCTTTCGACCGCCCGGCTGCTTGAACAGCATACGGTGCGGCATCTGGTGCTGCGTCTGGGCATCCCAGCGATGTTCGGCCAGTTTTTTAATATTCTGTATAGCATCGTCGACCGTATTTTCGTCGGCCAGATCCCGGACACTGGCGGAATCGCATTGGCAGCCATCGGCGTGTGTGCCCCGGCGCTGACCGCGATCACCGCCTTTGCCTATATGGTTGGCATCGGCGGCGCGTCTGCCATGAGTATCAGTCTCGGTCAGAAAGACCCGGAACGCGCCCGCGCGATTCTCGGCAATGCGCTACTGCTATTGCTCGGCATTTCAGCAGCCGTGACTGTGTCGCTTTTGTTATTCCGTCGACCCGTGCTCTATCTGCTTGGATGCAGCGACGCGATGTTCCCGTATGCCCAAAGCTATTTTACCATCTATCTATGCGGTACCGTCGCCTCGCTGTGCAGCGTAGGTCTAAATCAGTTCCTGCTCGCGCAGGGATACGCCCGTCAGGGCATGATCTCAGTGGTAATCGGCGCCGGTATCAACCTCATTCTTGACCCGCTGCTGATTTTCGGGCTGAACATGGGTGTGTCGGGGGCCGCGGTCGCGACTGTAACAGCGCAAACCTGTATGGCGATCTATGTCATCTTTCAGCTGCGTCGCCCCGACATGCCGGTGCGGCTCGGCCTGCATCCATGGCAGAGCGCGCTATGCCGCCGTATTGTGACCATCGGCTCCATGTCCTTTTTGATCACGATACTGGATAACCTGATCATTATTCTTCTGAATATCGTACTGCGGAAATATGGCGGCGCGGTACAGGGCGACCGCCTGATCACCTGCGCCACCGTCGTACAAAGCTTTTTGACTATCGTTTTCTGCCCCGCGCAGGGCATTACCACTGGCTGTGGCACGATCTTCAGCTACCACTACGGCGCGCGCAACTTTTCAAAAATCCGGCAAGCATTCGCGTACATGTTTGCACTTTGCGCACTGTTTATTGGAGCGATGCAATTAAGTGTGCAGTTGTTTCCACAGGTGTTCGCCGGGCTCTTTTTGCAGGACAGCAGCCTGCACGCGCTCGCCGCAAGTGCGCTGCGGCTGTACGCGTTTGCGCTGATTGGTGTGGCCGTGCAATATGCACTGGTCGACGGTCTGACCGCAATGGGCCTGATACGCTATGCACTGCCGCTTTCCGTGTTCCGCAAGCTGGTCTATTTGGTGTGCATCTTCGCTCTGCCGCACATTATGGACATTCAGTACATCTTTCTGGCAGGCACGATTTCAGACGCAATCGGTGCGTCGTTCAGCTTGCTGCTGTTTTTCTCATACATTTTGCCGCGGCTACGGTATCCGGACAACCGCATATCCTGATACGGCAACCCTTTTGCTGTCATCTGCAGGCTATACGCTCGAACGGCTAATTCCATCATCAAGCCAACATAAAATAGGCGTTCCCGCTATTGGGAACGCCTATTTTTGTCGGATAGATGCTACTGAAAACAAGCTGCAAACGCTAAATACTCGCATGGCAGAGTAGGCTCAGGCATGTTCTCAACCCTATTATGATAAACGCTGGATCTATTGTGTAAAGAATTCTGTATCTGCACGAAATATGCCGACGCAAGCACCCTTATGCGTTTGAAATACATATCAGCCAGTCAGGAGAAAGCAACGACATAGCCGTATTCTTTTGCTTATTCCTCCATTTGTGCCGCCAACGTGCAGAACAGTCGGTAAAGTGCGTCGCCACTGGCTGCCAACGCACGGATGCACACCCCCTGCACGGCACGGCTCGCGCCGATCAGGCCACCCGGCAGCGCGTCTGCCCGGCGCGCGGCTTCCAGCACACGCTCCTCCCATGCTGGTCCATAGGCATACAGCAGCCCCTGATGGGTCATACCTTGCCATTGCCCCAGACCAGTATGGTCGATGCACGCAGGCTGGAGTCGCGTATGCTCAGCAAAGGCCAATCGGCCATCTACCGTCACCTGTAGGTGGCTGTCCAAGCGCCGCATCTGGAATTTTTCACCCCGTCCGGCGCGGCCGCACGCCACAATTTCTGCATAAGCAAACCGACAGTCCTGCGCTAAAGACACCTGCGTTTGGCTGCGAAGATCGCTGCCCGCAAATGGGATAATCGGCTGCGGCAGAAAGCGCACGCGCGCGTTTTCCCCCACATGCAAACGGATATGCCGCGAAACATGACCTTCGCCGGTGTTGAACACTTTTTCATATCCTTGCGTGTATACTGCGGCGTTTGAGCTGTCCGCAAAGCGATATTCCGCGTCCAGCGTATCGCCCGCGAGCAGCCCTGCCGACGCCGCCATGACCATGATATCAGCGCGGTCCCCATGTATGAACGGGCGCATGATCTTATAGGGCGCGGTACAGAACATGTCTTCCAGACGTGTCCCGTTATTGTGTTTGGCCGTTTTCAGATACAGGCGGCTATCCATTATCGGTCCTCGAACAGCACGTCGGTCTCAATCCAGCGGACGACCTCATCCAGTCCCTCTCCGCTGACCAGATTGGTAAACAGAAATTTGCGTCCCTCGCGCATCCGTTCACTATCGCGCGCCATCACTTCCAGACGCGCGCCAACGAGCAGAGCCAGATCGGTTTTGTTGATGACCAGCAAATCGCTGCGCGTCACGCCCGGGCCGCCTTTGCGCGGGATTTTTTCGCCCTGTGCCACGTCAATGACATAAATGGATGCGTCGGCCAGATCCGGACTGAAGGTAGCGGACAAGTTGTCGCCGCCCGACTCGATGAAGATAATCTGCACATCCGGAAAGCGCTCGGCCATCTCCTCTACCGCTTCCAGATTCATCGAGCAATCCTCGCGGATGGCCGTGTGCGGGCAGCCGCCGGTCTCCACGCCCATGATACGCTCGGGTGGCAGGCAGGAGTTGCGCGTCAAAAACTCGGCGTCTTCCTTGGTGTAAATATCGTTTGTGATGACGCAGATGCTGTATTGCCCACTCATGCGCCGCGTCAAGCGTTCAATCAGCGCAGTCTTGCCCGAACCGACCGGACCGCCGATCCCAATTTTGATATAACCCATCGTTTTTTCTCCTTAGCTCATGTAAAGTCTGCTATACAGTGTTTCGTGCTGCATAGCCAGAATATCAAATGCCGCGCCGCTGGCACCCAAATCCTCGCGCGTGATTGCCAGCGCAGATTGCACCGCTTGTAGCAGCGCTGGCAGGTGTTCGCGCAGCACATGCTGGGCTTCCAGCTGGCGCAGCGGCACGCATTTGGCCGCGTGCGTGGTCATTGCACTCAGCAGAGAATAGCCGTAGATGGTCAGCGCTTCCTGCGCGTTCACACCATGCCCGGCGGCAAACAGACCGACTGCAATCGGATGCTGTCCGGTACAGTCGCCCTGCCGGATGTAGGTACGGTAGGCTTCCAGAACCGGTAGCGGCGCAATCTGTGCGGCCGCCTTGAGCAGCCGCATACACAGTTTGGCGCTGCCCTGGCGCACTTCCATCGGCGCGCGCAGCGCAGTATACAACTGATCGAGTAATACCCAAGCTGCTTCATCATCCGCGCTTTGCATCGCAAGCGCCATCGCGCCCAGCTCCTGATAAGGCGCCACAGCCAGATAATCCGTCAGATACTGTCCCAACGGCTCCACCGCATCGATCAAGCCGCACTGCACAAAGGTTTCCAGCCCATTTGACAGCGTAAACGCGCCAATTGGGAACAGACTGTCGCAGATTTGCAGCATGTACAGCCGCCGCAGCTCATCCATGGGCGTGGCTATGGGTGTGTTCATGCGCATGGTGATGTTCACCTGTGCCGTGGGCGCGGCAAGCTACATAATCGGAGAAGTCCGCAAAAACCTGCTTGGCATCAAACCCCAACCGCTGCAAATACAGCAGCGTCGGCTCGTCATAGGGGACGCTGACTGTATGCTCCTCAATCTGAAGCGGCAGATGTCGGTTGCCCAACTCAAAGCACAGCCGTCCCATTTCCTGCATGGTAGAAACCTGCGTTTGAATAAGCGGTGCGGGCGCGACCTCCACCACATAGATTTTGCCGTTTTGTTTGGCCAGTACATCTCCCGCGTGCAGCGGCACACCAACGCAGACGCCCAGTTCGGTGCCGTCCGCCGCCGTTTTGGCGATACGCTTTTTTTCGGTTTCAAACCACGCAAACACTACGGGGATGACCTCGTCCGTCGGGTGCTGGGCGCTCAGGTTTCCCAAAATCTTATCTGCGATCATAGGCTTTGTCCTCCTTAAAACAGAAAATATCGCTGGGCGAGTGACAGTTCGGAAAACGGCTCACAGGTGATTGGCTCGCCATCCACTGTCACTGTATAGGTTTCCGGGTCAACCCGCACATCCGCAATCACGTCGTTATGCCGCATGTCGCGCTTGCCGATATCGCGGCAGTGCGCCACCGGCAGCACCGTGCGCTTGAGTCCGAGCCGCCCGGCAATATCATGCTCATACGCATAGCGCGACACAAACGTGACGCAGGACGCCGACAGCGCCTTGCCATGTGCGCCGAACATATCGGTATAGACCACGGGTTCGGGCGTCGGGATGGAGGCGTTGGCATCGCCCATGCGGGCGGCCGCAATCGCTCCCGATTTGAGCACCATTTCCGGCTTAGCACCAAACATGGCAGGCTGCCAGAGTACAAGGTCAGCCAGCTTACCTACCTCGATCGAGCCGACATATTCCGAAATGCCGTGTGTAATGGCAGGGTTAATGGTGTATTTGGAAATGTAGCGCTTCACACGCGCATTGTCGCTGCGTTCGCTGTCACCCTCGAGTGGGCCGCGCTGCTTTTTCATCTTATCCGCCGCCTGCCAAGTGCGTGTGATGACCTCGCCCACGCGCCCCATCGCCTGTGAGTCACTCGACATCATCGAAAAGATGCCCATGTCGTGCAGCACGTCCTCGGCCGCGATGGTTTCCGGTCGGATGCGGCTGTCCGCAAAGGCCACATCCTCCGGGTTATCCTTGTTAAGGTGGTGGCAGACCATCAGCATATCCAGATGCTCGTCGATGGTGTTGTGGGTGTAGGGCATGGTCGGGTTGGTCGAGGATGGCAGCACATAATCGAACGCCGACGCACGGATGATATCCGGCGCGTGGCCGCCGCCCGCCCCCTCGGTGTGGTAGGTGTGGATGGCGCGCCCACGGAATGCGGCAATCGTGTCCTCGACGCAGCCGGTTTCGTTCAGCGTGTCCGTGTGGATGGACACCTGAACATCGTACTTTTCCGCCACCGACAGGCAGCAGTCAATTGCGGCGGGCGTGCTGCCCCAGTCCTCGTGGAGTTTCAGGCCTGCGGCGCCCGATTGAACTTGTTCGGCAAGCGGCGCCTCGGACGAGCAGTTTCCCTTGCCGAGAAAGGCCACGTTGATTGGCAAATCCTCTGCGCTTTGCAGCATACGCGCGAGATGGAACGCGCCCGGTGTACAGGTTGTGGCGTTGGTACCGTCGGCCGGGCCGGTTCCGCCGCCGATCATGGTCGTTACGCCGGAATACAGCGCCGTTCGCACCTGCGTGGGCGAGATGAAATGAATGTGGCTGTCGATACCGCCCGCGGTGAGAATCAGCCCTTCACCCGCAATGGCCTCGGTCGATGCACCGATCACCATGCCCGGCGTCACACCGTCCATAACGTGCGGATTGCCCGCCTTGCCGATGCCCGCGATTTTGCCGTCCCGGATGCCGACATCCGCTTTATAAATGCCCGTGCAATCCACGATGAGCGCGTTGGTAATGACGGTATCCAGACAATCTGCATCCGTGTGGGTGCAGGATTGTCCCATACCGTCGCGCAGGCTCTTGCCGCCGCCGAATTTGGCTTCATCCCCGTAAACGGTCAGGTCTTTTTCCACCTCGATGATGAGCGAGGTATCCGCCAGCCGCACGCGGTCGCCCGTCGTGGGGCCGTACATGAGCGCATACTCTCTTCTGGAAAGTTCTATCATTTGCCGTCGTCCTCCATCCCCAAAAATCCGAGCGTCTTTGCCTTGGTAAACGCGGCTTCGCGCACCGCCGGGTCGTCCATCGGGCCGCTGCACAGCCCGTTCAGGCCGTAGCCCTCGCGCGTGCCGCCGCTGGCCGTCAGGCGGACGCTTTTGGTCTCGCCCGGCTCAAAGCGCACCGCTGTACCCGATGGGATATCCAGCCGCATGCCCCATGCCGCACGGCGGTCAAACCGCAGACGGGCATTGACCTCAAAAAAGTGAATGTGCGAGCCGACCTGAATCGGTCGGTCCGCCGTGCTGACCACGGTCACTTCGACGGTTTCTCGCCCTTCGTTGAGGCGGATAACTCCGTCCGCGCACAGCACCTCGCCAGGCACCAGCCGCCCGGTGGTCGGGATGGGGTCGTGCACGGTCACCAGCTTGGTGCCGTCGGGAAAGGTCGCTTCGACTTGTATTTCATGTATCATCTCTGCTACGCCGTCCATGACCTCGTCTTCGGTCAGGATTTTGCGGCCGATCTGCATCAGTTCGGCCACGGTACGTCCGTCCCGCGCCATCTCGGCAATCTCGCTGGAAATGAGCGCGACCGCTTCCGGATAGTTCAGCCGCAGACCGCGCGCGCGGCGTTCCTTGGCCACGCTGCCTGCCAGATGAAGCAACAGCTTATCGGTTTCTCTTGGCGTTAAACGCATACGCTTCCTCCTTTACGCCGTCGTGTGTGCGGTGGATGCCCAAAGTATAGTGCCCGCCGCAATCTCCAGTCCAGACACAAGTGCGCCGCCGACCGCAACGGAAATCAATGCACTTGCCATATCCATACAGTGTACCTCCCTATTGTTCACAACGCGGAAAATACAAAAACACTTCCGCGCCTTCGTTTACCTTGCCTTGCATGCGGATGCGCCCGCCATGTCGCCGCATGATGCGGTCGGCCATGGCTAACCCTACACCCGTGCCCTCAAACTCGCTTTGCGCATGCAGTCGCTGGAAAATGCGAAACAGTCGCCCGGCGTAAGCCATATCAAAGCCTACACCGTTGTCGCGTACAGAAATGACGGTAAAGCCGTTCTCTTCCGCCGCACAAACCTCGATCACTGCCTGCTCCCGCGCGCGCGTGAACTTAAACGCATTGCTGATGATGTTTTTCAGCATCAGGCCGATGAGCACCGCGTCTCCCCACACGGGCGGCAGCGCGCCGCAGCGCAGCACAACGCTCCGGTCCGGCTCGGCCAGCTGCTGCTCCTGAAAGCACGCCCGCAGCATCGCTTCCAGATCGAGCCTCTCAAACAACGGCTTGATGTTGCACATTCTCGAAAACTCGAGCAGCCGGTTGATCATGGCGGTCAGTTCTCCAGCCTTATCGTCCAGCATGGTCACAATATGCGCCGCCTCACCGTCAAGATGGTCTCCCAGTTCCTCCCGCAGCGCGGAAAGCAGCATGCGCATCACGCTGAGCGGGCTTTTCAGGTCGTGCGAGACTGCTGAGCAAAAGCGGTCGAGTTCATTATACGACTCGGCCAGCGCTCGCGTCTGCTGCGCGATACGCAGATGCGCCGAAATGCGCGCAAGATACTCTGCGCGCACAAACGGCTTGGAAACATAATCGCAGCACCCGGCCTCAAAGCCGGCAGTGATCGCCGCAGGATGGCTGTCAGCGGTCACAAAGATCACGGGGATATCCTTGGTGCGTTCCTGCTGCTTGATGCGGCGGCACAGCTCCAACCCATCCATACCCGCCATATGTACGTCGAGCACGATAAGGTCGGGCATGTGCCGCTCCAGAAAGGCAAGCGCCGCCTTTCCACTCGCTGCGGCGTGCACCCGATAGCCTTGCTGGCGCAGAATGGCGCCCGCAAACGCAAGATGATCAGGCAGATCGTCGACAATCAGGATGCTCGCACCCACCTCGATTGGCTCCAATACGCTGCCGCTCATGCCGTCATCAGGTGCTGCACATGCGCCGCGTCCGCTTCTGCGGTCATGCTATCATAAATCAGCTCACCCTTTTCCATCACATGTAGGCGGCTGGTGTTTTGCATCACAAAATCCAAATACTGCTCGACCAACAAAACGGTCAATCCAAGCTCCTTGTTGACCCGGCGGATTGCCGTTCCGATGTCCTCAATGACCGAGGGCTGAATCCCCTCGGTCGGCTCGTCGAGAATCAGAATCTTGGGCTCTGCTACCAGCGCGCGGGCAATCGCCAGCTGCTGCTGTTGGCCTCCGGATAAATCGCCGCCGCGTCGTGCGGCGAACTTCGGCAGAATGGGAAACAACTCATAAATATAATCCGGCACCTTGCCGCGCTTTTTGCGCGCATACATGGCAAGTACCAGATTTTCCTGCACGGTCATCTGCGGGAAGATATCGCGCCCCTGCGGTACATAGCCGACACCTGCCGCCGCACGCTCATAGGTCGGTCGGCCGATCAGTTCCTTGCCGTCCAGCTGGATGGAGCCGCAGGGCGTGCGCACCAGCCCCATAATGCTTTTGAGCGTGGTCGATTTGCCCACGCCGTTACGCCCGATCAAGCCCACGATTTCGCCACGCGGCACCTCTATCGACAGCCCGTGCAGCACGCAGCTTTCCCCGTAATAGCTATCCATGCCTGTGATTTTCAGCATCACCCGTTCCTCCCTTTGCGTTACGACGCAGCGCTGCCGCGTCCCAGATACACTGCCTGCACTGTGGGGTCGGCCAGAACCGCGTCCACCGTGCCCTCGGTCAGCACCTTGCCCTCGTGCAGCACGGTCACAACGTCTGCTGTCTGCCGCACGAAGTCCATATCGTGCTCAATGACAATGACCGTGCACTCATTTTTGATCTCCCGCAGGATTTCGCCCGTGCGCATGGTCTCGGGCTTGCCCATACCGGCCGCCGGTTCATCCAGCATGATGATCTCCGGCTTTTGCACCAGCTGCATGGCAATCTCCAGCCACTGCTTTTCACCGTGCGCCAGCGCTCCTGCGCGCTCTTGTGTGCGGTCACGCAGACCGACGCGCGCCAGCACCGCATCAATCTGTTCCAGTTCCTCCTCCGAGGGCCTGCCAAAGATGGCATCCCAAATGCCCTTGTGTCCTTTGAGCGACAGCAGCATGTTGTCCCACACAGTCAGTCCCGCAAACACGCTGGGCACCTGAAATTTGCGTCCAATGCCCTCGCGCACAATGCGATATTCTGGCATACCGGTCAGGCGGACGTCGCTGCGCGCCGCTGGATGAAAAATCACCGTACCGGAGGTCGGCCGCGTCTTGCCGCAGATAATGTCGAGCAGCGTCGTCTTGCCCGCGCCGTTCGGCCCAATGAAAAAATGAATCGAATGCCGCTTGACGGCTGCGTTGACCTCGGTCAGCGCATAAAAACCGTCAAAGCAGACCGAAATGCCCCTGATATCGAGTACGACCCCTTTTTCCTGTACCATCCTGCATCACACTCCCTTCTGCATCTGTCCGGCCGGTTCGCGCGCCGTCGCCGCACGGCTGCGCAGACGCCGTATCCACGCGGGGATCTGTTCGCAAACCAAGCCGACCAATCCACCCTTGAAGAACAGGATGGTCACGACGAAAATACCGCCGATGATGTACTGCCACAGATCGACCAAGCTGCCCGATGACAGGTTATACTCGCAAAGATTGATAACAAACGCACCGATCACCGCGCCAATAATCGTACCGCGCCCGCCGACCGCTACCCAGATCACCATGGTGATGGAGTAGGAAATCGTCATCTGCGACGGTGTGATCGAGCCGTTAAAGTTGACAAACAGCGCGCCTGCCAGCGCCGCGATGATGGCCGACAGCACGTAAGCGAAGGTCTTATAGCGGCTGACCTGATAGCCGGAAAAATAGGTGCGGTTTTCGCCGTCGCGGATGGCAACGAGCAGTTTGCCGAATTTGCGGCCGGTCAGGAATCGGCACAGCGCATAGACCAGCGCCATCAGTATAAGCGCGCCATAGAACAGCAGAAACATGTGTGCGCGGTTTTTCTCGCCGCGGATGCTGCCCAGCACGGTCTGAATCTCCGTGATGCCGACGTTACCGTTGGTATATGGCGACAGGGCGATGAAAATTGAATACGCTGCCCAAGTCAATGCCTGAGAAATGATGGAGAAATACACACCCTTGACGCGGTTTTTAAAAATGAAATAGCCGACCAGTCCGGAAACCAGCGTTGGCACAAGCACCAGCATCACCAGCGCGCCCGGCAGCGTCTGGAACGGTTGCCAGATGGTCGGCAGTTCCGTCAGACCGCCAACGTGCATGAAATCTGTGATGCCGCCGCCCATCGCCTGTAATTTGAGGTACATCGCCATGGCATAGCCACCCAGCGCGAAATACAGGCCGTGACCGAGCGACAGAATACCGGCATAACCCCAGATGAGATCCAGCCCCATAGCGACAATGGCAAACGCGATGCACTTGCCCAAAAACAGGATGGTCGAGCTGGCTGAGATGACCCCCACCTGCAGCAGCAGCGGCATGGCTGCCAGAATGACGACAATTAGGGCAAAGCTCAGGTTTACGCCCTGCTTTTTCAATCGTTTCATTGGATATACCTCCCCTCAGTCATCCAGACTGCGGCTGCGAATCGTGAACAAGCCCTGAGGACGCTTTTGCAGGAATACAATCACCAATAGCAGCACAATTGCTTTTGCAATCGTTGCGGAGGTGTAGTTTTCTGCAAAGATGCTCGACGCGCCGATCGCGGTCGAACCAACCACGGTGCCCAGCAGACGGCCGACACCGCCCAGAACCACGGCCATAAACGAGTTGACGATGTAGCTCTGGCCTACTGTGGCATCGATAGAACCGAGCAGCGCGATGGAGCAGCCTGCAAGTCCTGCAAGGCCCGAGCCGAGCGAGAATGTCAGGCAGTCCACGCGGCGGGAGTTGATGCCCATGCACTGCGCCATCGGACGGTTCTGCATGACTGCGCGCACCTGTCGGCCGAAAGCCGTGCGGTACATCAGCACGCCGACGCCCGCAAGGCACGCCAGCACCAAGCCCAGAATGAACAGACGGTTATACGAAAAGGTGCAGCCGGCAATGGTCAAACCACCGGATAAAAAAGCTGGGGCATTGACATTCACACCCTGCGCGCCGAAAATCGAACGCGCGGCCTGCTGCAAAATCAGGCTGATGCCCCATGTGGCCAGCAGCGAGTCAATCTCGCGTCCGTACAGACGAGAGACGACCACCCGCTCGAGCACCGCGCCCAGCAAAAACGTGACCGCGAACGCCAGCGGCAGCGCCACGATGTAATACAAGTCCTGTGCCCCCGCCGGCAAGAAAGCGGCGAATATCTCCTGCGTGACATAGGTCATATAGGCGCCAATCATCACAAATTCCCCATGCGCCATGTTGATGACGCGCATCAGGCCGAAGGTAATCGCAAGGCCGAGCGAGGTCAGCAAAATAATCGAGCCGAGGCTCAGCCCATTAAACAGCGTTGTAACAAATTCCTGCATGGTTTCCCTCCTTGTTCTGCGTGCTCGAATCCCCAAATGGCCGCACAACCGTCCGGGTTCTGCCGCCATTTCCGGATTCCAGCGCGGGCGGCCACCCCGCCGCCCACGCTTTTGGAATCCTGGCCGGTTATTCCTCCAGCGGCTGGATGCCTGCTGCAACCGCCCAGTCATAGCTGGTCAGATACGGGTCCGGATCAACCGGCCCATCGGTCGAGTAAATCTCGTAGATCAGGCCGTCCTCACCGACCTGACCAATGCGCACCGGCTTGGCCAGATGCTGGTTTTCACCGTTGATGGTCACGGTGCCTTCGGGCGCGTCAAAGGAAATTTCGCCCATACGGATGGCTTCCAGCACGCTGTCCACGTCAAAGCTGCCCGCCTTCTCGCAAGCGGCTTTCCACAGATAAACCGCGTCATATGCCGCCTCGGCCGGGTCGCTGGTCACACGATCCTCGCCAAACATGGCCTTGTAGGCTTCTACAAACCTCTTGTTTTCCTCGGTATCGGTCGTCTGATAATAGTTCCACGAAACCATGTGACCCTTCAGGATGTCCGCGCCGATGGTCGCGACCTCTTCCTCGGCGATGGAGAAGGACATGGTAGGATAGGTTTCCGCCGTATAGTTTTTCTCACTCATCTGCTTAAAGAAGGACACGTTGCCGGTGCCGTTGAGCGTGTTGATGATGATGTCCGGCTGGGCAGCTTCGATCTTTGCGATGATGGCGGCGAAATCGGTCTGATCCATATCGGCATATTCTTCACCGACCACCTTGGCACCCGCAGCTTCCACCTGTGCGGTGATAATCATGTTCGCTGTGCGCGGAAATACATAGTCTGAGCCGAGTAGGAAGAAGTTTTTATACCCCTGATCCAGCAGATACTCGATTGCAGGCACAATCTGCTGATTGGGCGCAGCGCCTGTGTACACAATATTCGGGGAGGATTCCATACCCTCATACTGCACCGGATACCACAAAAGCGCGTTGTAATCCTCCACAATCGGCTTTACCGCCTTGCGGGAAGAGGATGTCCAGCAGCCGAAGATGGCGCTTACGCCATCGCTGTCGATCAGCTTTTCCGCCTTGGTGGCAAACGTGGATGGCTCGGAAGCGCCGTCCTCCTCAATGTACTCAATCTGTGCACCGTTGACACCGCCCGCGTCATTGATCTCACTGATGGCGAGCAGCTCGGCGTCGCGCACCGAGGTCTCAGAAATTGCCATTGAGCCGGTCAGGGAGTGCAGCAAACCGACGGTCACGGTATCTCCGCCCTCCGCTGTGGATGAGGTGGGCGATCCGCCGCAGGCGGTCAGTCCGGCGAGCAGCGCGGCGGCGGCAGCCGCGGCGGTAAGTCTACGAATCAGGGAATATCTCATAGCTTGGTTCTCCTTTTCACAGTGACAATAAAAAAAGCCGATCCGCACAGTCCTCTGCTGTGTTGGATCGACCCCATTGCCGAATCGTTCTGGTTTTATGGTTAGTACAGGACATCGTCCCCCAATTTGATGCGAGCAGCCTGTATGATCAGGCGGGCAGCATCCGCATAAGACAGCCGTCCGGTGTTCACCGTCAGGTCGTACAGCGTGGGATTGGTCCAATCCTCCCCCCGCGTATAGTAACGGTAATAGTCTGCCCGATACTGGTCGGTTTTGGAGATCAGACGATGCGCCTGCGCCTCCGTGACGCCCAACTTGCTCATCACCGTATCCACGCATACGCCGCGCGGTGCTTCCACATAGGCGCTGAGCACATTGCGTCGGTCGCGAAGCAGGTAGTTGGCGCATTTGCCGATGATGATACAAGATCGCGCACGCGCCAGTTCCTGAATGATCCACGCCTGAATGTGAAACAGGTTGTCGTCCGAGACGAACTTGCGATCGTTCGGGCCGTAAGTCCGGTCGATATCAGGCGCTTTCTGCAGCGCGCGCAGCAGCTTGGGACGCCGCAGGCGTTCATCCACCTGTACGAACTTTTCCTGACTGATTCCACTACATTCAGAGGCCATCACCGGGATCTGGCTTTCATAGCAAGGGATGCCAAGCTGTGCGGAAACCAGCTCGCCGATCTGTTTTCCGCCCGAGCCATAGCCACGCGCGATCGTGATGACATAGTTTTCCACGTTTTCACCACCCTTTCTGTTGTTCCGTTTTCTGCTTTCATTATAATCCCAAAGCAAACCGCAGAACACCGAAAAAAGCAGCGGTTACCCATGAAAAATCAGCGGTTTTCCGCACGGTACTGGCTGGGTGTCTGTCCGGTCAACGATTTGAAGATACGCGCAAAATAGTCCGGTGAAGCAAAGCCAAGCAGCTCGCTGATCTCGCCGGCCAGACAGGTGCTGTCCCGCAGCAGGCACTTGGCGTTCTCAACGCGCACATAGTTGTATAGCGTACCGAATGTTATGCCGGTGTGCGCTTTGCAGGTCTTTCCGAAGTAGTCTTTGCTCAGGCCTAAATGCGCGGCTGCCTGTTCCATCGTGACCACCTCATTGAGATGCGCGGCAAGAAAGGCGACCAGTGTATGCGTGAAGCTGTCCTCCCCGATGGCGACACCCGCATGACTGAACGCCTCGCGCACCAGCGCGAAGTGACTGTCCTCTGTCCCGCGCGAGGAAAGATATGCCGCCACGCGCGCCAGCACCGCGTCTATCGCGCTCTCTTGAAAGGGTTTTACGATATAATCGAATGCACCGAGCACCAGTCCTTCGCGTGCGTACTCAAACTCCCCATAGGAGCTGATTAAGATAACCGGCGTGTGGTTCTCACGCTGCCGCAGCGCACGCAGCAACTCCAGCCCATCGACAAACGGCATACGAATATCGGTCACAATCAGATCAAAGCACTCTTCCGACAGCTTTTCCAGCGCCTCCTTACCGTTTGCAGCTTCAGCCGCTAAGCAGAAGCCCTGTGCCTGCCATGCGTGCATACGGGCATACATATACCGTAGCGTCGCGTCATCCTCAACCAACAGAATCCGATACATTTCCGTTGCCCCCTTTTGCATCGGCGGACAGTGCCGCTGCTTGTTCAAAATCATATCGCTCGATTGCCGCTACCAGCTGGACAAATTGCTCGTACGGCAGCGCAGCGCGCAGCGTTTCCCGATGGGCTTCAAACCAGTCTGCCGCCGCAAGGTCATAATCCATGCACAAATCATGCAGGCGGCAAAGCACCTGCTCCAGACTGGCTGCACCTTCCTTGCGCACGTCCGGGGCAGCATACCGGCGCAGCGCCTCGATCGTGCGGTCAAACAAATCGGTAAAGCGCTCCAGCGAGTCCATGCTGCCGTGATGCAGCTCATCCAGCAGCGCGCGGCTCACCTCCATGAGAGGATCGCAGCACAGGTTGCCCGCCAGACCAACCAGATCATGCAAAATGGCGCGCGCGTTAGCCGGATGCCCGTCGCGCAGATGGATGCGCACATACTCCGCTTCTTTACCGTGCACACGCACAAAGCGCGCGCACAGCGCTTCCAGCTGCGCTTGATCGCCGCCCAAGGTGCGCAACGCGTGCTCCCAATGGAACAGGCTGCCGCCCGGTACAGCTAACACTTCCGGTGCGTCTACCGCCAGCCGGAAATAGCGTTGCAACAATCCTTGCAGTGCTTCAGGACGCAGTGGTTTGGTCACATAGTCATTCATACCCGCGGCAAGCGCTTTTTCGCGCACACCGTCGACCGCATCTGCCGTCAGCGCCAGCAACGGCACCGTGCGATAGGCTGCGATGCCGCGGATGGTACGCGCCAGTTCATAGCCGTCCATATCCGGCATACGGATGTCGAGCAGTACGATGCCATACCTTTGCGCATTTGTTTTTTGGAGCGCTTCCCACCCGCTCGCGGCAGTATCGACATGTAGGCCAAAACTCTCCAGCAGTTCCCGTTCCATAGTCAGGTTGATTTCGTTATCATCGACCAGCAGCACGGTTTTGCCCGTTGGCATGGCGCGCGCGTGCATCCATTCCTGCGCACACGCCTGCGCCTTGGCCGCGCGGAAATCCATGCGGAAAGAAAATTCCGCGCCGTGCCCCGGTTCGCTTTCCAGTTCGAGCGCATATGCGCCGTCGCTGGCCGCTTGCACAATGCGGCGCGCGATACCCAGCCCCAATCCGGTGCCGCCATACCGGCGCGAAGTCCCTGCGTTGGCCTGCTCAAACGGTTCAAAAATACGCGACTGATCCGCCGGCTTGACACCAATGCCCGTATCTGTCACCGCAAACCGCAGTGTACAGCCGTTTTCGTCTTGCCGCTCGCATTGCGCAGACAGTATGACACCCCCGCGCTCAGTAAATTTCACTGCATTGCCCGCCAGATTGATCAACACTTGCCGCAGCCGCATCGGATCGCCGCGCACCTGCTCCGGCAAATGATCCGCCTGCAAGCGGAAATACAGCCCCTTTTGCGTCGCACCGTTTTCCAGCATATCCCGCACCTCGCGCAGCAACTCTGCCGGCGCAAACGCGGTCTGCTCAAATGTCACCGCGCCCGCCTCGATCTTGGAAAAATCCAGTATGTTGCTGATGAGTCCCAGCAAGGTGTCCGCCGCCGCGTGCATGCTACGGCAGTATCGGCGCTGCTGGTCGTCGATTGGCGTTTGCTCCAGCAGATAGAGATATCCTGTCACTGTGCCCAGTGGCGTGCGCAACTCATGGCTCATTTGCGCGAGAAACTCGCTTTTGGCTCGGCTGGCCTTATCCGCTTCGTCCCTCGCCTGACGCATCACAGCCTCGGCCTGACGGCGGTTTTCCAGCTCCCGCTCGAGCGCGGCACACAGGCGGTTGAACATTCTGCCAAAGCGATACGGTTCGGCCGCACCGCAGGGAGTAACGCGCACCAGCATGCCATCCTGTGACGTATCCGACAGCGCAGCGGTATAGTTCGTCAGCGGCAGAATGTACAGTCGCGCGAGCAGCCAGAGCAGCCCGGCAATCAGCAGCAGAGAAAAGGCCAGACAGCCGATTTGCAGCCGCGATGCCGCGATCCGTCCCCCAGTCGCCAGCGCGCCTTCGCGCGCCAGCCGCTCGGCTGTGCGCTGCTGGAACTGCTTGATCGGTGTCATAATCTCGCTTTTGGCCCGCTCATACGCCGCATCATATAGGAGGCTGCGTGCGGTTTTCTGAAAGTCTGCATCTGCTGTGTCTAACGGTTCGAGTGGGAATGCCTGCACCCGTTCCAAATAGGTGCGCACCGTTTTGTCCGCGTCTGCGGGCTGTCCCTGCGCAAGCAGCACCAGCTTCATTGCACGTGTCTCCGTATCGATTAGCAAATCCGAGTTGCGCTTGGCCTGCGCGAGCAACTTGGATTCCTCCTCCGGCAGCGCAAATCCCTCCAGCGTGTGGATGACCGTATCCCGCCGCCGTGCGACACAGACCTCATCCCAATAGTTTTTCAGATGTTCGATCTCACCCGTAATCGCATATTTGCGCACTTCGTCTGTCAGATAATCCGATGCGTCAGCAAGCTCTTGCCCCAGGGCCGCCAGCGCCGCGCGTTCATCCTTAGCCTGTGCCTCCCTCTGCACACAATCATTCATATATCGGTTGCTACCCAGAATGATGCACAGCACCACCAGAAATGACAAAAAAGAGAACGCCAGAATACCGTGACTGTTCCAGCGGCGCACCGCAAGCCAAGCAGGCTTTCGCATGGTTTTCCCTCCTGTTCCTGCAAAACAAAAAGGCGAGGATGCTTTTAAAAAAGCATCCTCGCCTCTTGCTACAACTTTTTCATAGCATACCACATAGATGACCAAAAGTCAACGTTTCTTCCAAAGTGAACATCGAAGCGAAAATTTTATAATTAAAGTTACCAAGAGGACAGCACTCTGGTAACTTTATTTTTTGCCGTAAAAATGAAGGAATACCAGCGTGGCCCCTCGAAAAACAGAACGGAAAGGAGCGGTTAAGGATGGCAAAAGTGACGCATGAAATGCGAAAAACCATCTACGAAATGTGGCGTACCGGCGCAAGCAAAAAAGACATTAGCGAACACCTGAAGCTGAATGTAAACACCATCAGGAACGAGCTGTGCAAAGGCTACAACGGGCAGATCTACCCGGGCGGCAGGCCGGTCTACGATCCGGAGCTTGCGGAGCGATGCAGCAATAGCCACGGAAGGCAGGCGCACCGGGAGCAGATGATGCGCATAGCGTCCGCCCCGCCCAGCATCTGCACGGGCGATGACATGGGCGGGGCATCTGCCCGGGATGACTAAAGCCACATGAAGCATCGCAGGCCCGCGGCATGGTGGAGGATATGCCGCAGTGTTGGCGTCAACCAAAGACATTTTCAAAGGGGATAATCAAAATGAAAACCATATCTATCATTAACCTGAAAGGCGGCGTCGCAAAGACGCTCACCACCATCAGCATGGCGCACATCCTGTCCGAGACATACGGTAAGCGGGTGCTGGTCATTGATAATGACAAGCAGGGAAACACCAGCAAGGCATTCAGCGTACACAGCTATGACCATAAAAGCATCGCAGATATCATGCTGGACCGGAGCGTAGACCTTGCGGGCGTGATCCGGCACACGCGCTATGCGCGCATCGATGTGATACCTGCAAACATGATGCTCTTAAACGCCAATATGCAGGTGATGATGGACAGCAGCCGCCCCCAGCAGACCCGTCTGCGCACCGCCCTGCGCCGTGTATGCGATTGTTATGATTACTGCCTGATCGACAACGCGCCGGATATCAACATCAGTATTATCAACGCCCTTGTCGCATCGGATGAGGTGATCATCCCTGTGAAAATTGACCCGTATGCGTTCGACGGCTTAAAAGAACTCAAGCAGCAAATTGATGTGACGCGCGAGGAACTGAATCCCGGCCTGCATCTGCTCGGATGCCTGATCACCTGCTTCCAGCACGTAGACGGCGAACGGCAGGGCGAGGAATGGCTGCGGCGCAACCTGAACTGCCCTGTATTCACCACCCATATCCGTTACAGCGGGAAAGTCGTGGAAAGCTCGTTTGAGGGTAGGCCCATCGTAGAATACAGCCGCCGCAGCGGCGCTGCACATGACTATATGGATTTTGTAGACGAATATCTCGACGCGGAAGAAAGGGGCTGAGCGCATGATGTCATTCTCCATTACAAACTGTCTGGACCCCACTTCCCTGTCTTCCGCCCCGAAGAAACAGGCGGAGATCCGGCGGATCAGCTACTATGACCTGCAGCCGAACGAGGAGAATTTCTACTCGATGAAGGAGTTGGAGGAGTTAAAGGCTGCAATCGAACTTGCAGGGCGTATCCTGAGCAACCTTGTGGTGACGCCGCTCACGAACGGCAAATATAAAATCCTGTCCGGCCACCGCCGCCATGCCGCGATTGGGCTGCTGCTTGCCGAGGGCAAGGAAGAATACGAGTTTTTACCCTGCGCGGTGGAGCACATTGACGGTGAGGGGCGCGATACGCAGGAACAGGTGCTGCTCATCGCGGCGAACAGCCAGCGCGAGAAAACCGCATGGGACAAGCTGGAGGAAGTCCGGCAAATGCGTGAAATTGCGAAGAAAGCCAAAGAACAGCAAGGGCTTTCCGGCCGTGTGCGGGAAATCGTTGCAAAGAGCCTGCATGTGAGCAGCAGCCGCATCGCTAAATACGATTCCATCCTCAACAACCTCATACCTGCGTTGCTGGAAGAAATCAAAGCTGACGAGCTGCCCGTTTCCATCGCTTACGAACTCAGCGCGCTGCCGGCAGACCGGCAGCAGGCAGGCTATGAATTTTATCTTAACCATGGCAAATTGCCAAATGGGCCGGCGCAATTCGATGTGTCCCATTGGAACACGCAGGCCGTCGCTGCGGATGTGTTCCAGCCGAACACACAGACCGCCGCTGAAGATGTGTTCCATCGGAACACGCAGCCTGCCGCCGAAGATGTGTTCCAGCCGAACACACAGCCCACCGCTGAAGATGTGTTCCAGTCGAACACGCAGACCGCTGCCGAAGATGTGTTCCATCGGAACACGCAACCAGCCGCTGAAGATGTGTTCCAGCCGAACACGCAGACCGCCGCTGCGGATGTGTTCCAGAGGAACACGCAGCCGCAAGCAGGTCAGCCGGATGTCCCGCAATTTTCAAAGACGTTCCCCGGTCTTAAGCCGGACGAATGGAGTAATAACGCTTGCTGTGGCTATGTCATTATGGCGATGGAGGACTGCGGCTTTTCCCTGCAAGATATAGGGCGCGTTATGAAGCAGCTTCATGACGTCATGGATTTTAATTCTTTGGAGGATGCCGAAAAGAAATTCTGTTCCAGCCCGTACTGAGCAAGCTGGAAGGATGGTGGATACGAATGAAACTAACTGACTGCACAAAAGCCGACCTGCTATGGCTTATTAAGCGGATGTGCCAGCTAAATCTTTCTGAGCGCGTACTACATATCGCCCTGTGCGACCTCGAATATCATAAAGAGCAGCAGAAGAACGAAAGGGCGCATCAGCTGCTGAAAACGCAGCAGGATGCAACCCGACGGTATGCAGATATTTTGCGGGAGTATGAGGGAAAGCCGATTAAAGACATCCCAATGATTGTCTTGAACGAAGAAGACGCCGCATTGGCGGAAGCCCGAGCGGCGGATAAACAATGGCGTAAGTTAATGGGGATAAAAGCATGAGTAAGCGAGTGATAACAAGAAAGAATGAGATGATGTTAAATGATGTTAACTAAAGAACAACAAAAAGCATACGAGTGGGCGAAACAACAAAATTATTCATCCGTGGCTGCTCAATACGCAAAAATTCTGGCGGATGCCATTGATGATCTCTTATCATCGCATGAATTGACCGCTTTTGACCTGAGAAGCATGGACGGCGAGCCGGTATACAGCGAGGCAGAACACAAGTGGTTTTTGGTTGTTAACATGGAATCTGTATATCCCCGCTTTTTTGTAACAGATGCGTATGGCCATACATACCAAGCAGACGCTGTAGTACCCTTGTACCGCTATCCGCCGCACTCTACCCCTGCGGGAATTGCACAGGCCAAAGCTAACAAATCAAAAAAAGATAAGGAAATCAATCCATGAAAAAGATTCGTATTTGCCTTGAAGTGCAGGGGCTTGGAGAGGATGAGCACGGAGCGCCGTGTCCTAATGTTGTCTGTGTGACGCTGGGCGATGAGGATGCCGAGGAATTAACCGGCACGGAGTACGAAAAGTTTTTACAGCAGATAAAGATTGAAGATGTGCTTAGGCTGACCTTTTTGGATCAGTATTACACCCCGGCAGACTGCCGCCTGATAACGCCGGAAGAATATGATCGCCAATGTGAGGAGTGAGAAGCGCATTTGATGGAACTATGGTGATAAAACAGGTGAACAAATGAAAAACAATGTTATGTTTTCAAGCCGAACTGATATGTGGGAAACCCCGCAGGACTTATTTGATGAATTAAACAGCGAATTCCACTTTACGCTTGATGTATGCGCAGTTCAGGGAAATGCAAAGTGTGAGAAGTTTTATACGCCAGATGATGATGGACTGTCTCAGCCGTGGGATGGCGTAGTATGGTGCAATCCTCCATATGGAAGGGACATCGGGAAATGGATACTTACGGCATCGATAGCATCTGGAGCAAGGGGAGCAACGGTTGTTATGCTGTTGCCTGCCCGGACTGACACAAGATGGTTTCACGATTTTATATACCAAAAAGGCCGTGTTGAAGTCCGGTTTTTACGTGGACGGCTGAAGTTTGGTAACAGCAAAAACAGCGCGCCGTTTCCGTCCATGGTCGTAGTATTTAGGCCAACGAGTTAAATTATTTTACAACCGTCAAGTTAAAAAGCGCCACAAACCATGCTGTTTGTGGTCATGTGCCGGGGACATAAGTCTTGTGAATCATCCCCCGCAATGCTTATATCCTCGAATCACTCCGGTGCATGACCATGAGCAGCATATCAAATAAGTACCGCATAATGGACAGCATATTTGATTTCATATTATGGGGACATCTGCCCAAGAAAGGATAAGCCGTATGGAAACTCGGACAAATTACCCGCACATTGATTATCGCACACAGCTGCAGTGGGCCAAAGACGGGAAAATCGTTAACAGCGATTCCGTTGGTATGCGTATGTGGAGCAACGGACATCGCCAACGATCATTTATCTACTTTGCCCCCAGCGACGTACACGATGGAACTGACGAGGAATTGACGGATTTTTTTGCTCCGATCCGCGCCAGACAACGCGATCAACGCGCAGCTGCCCATCAGAGGAAATTAGAAAAAGCGCAGCAGGAACAGGCGCAGGAAATTAAGGATGCACAGATTCAAGCCAACCATTTGCTCGTCCGTAACTTTCTTTCCGATATCGCAGCTCGTTGTGTACCGCCTGTATCTGCCCGCAGCAAAGTGATTGTGCTCGATACAGAAACTACCGGATTAAATCCTACGGATGAGATCCTACAGATCAGCATTATTGACGATAACAGCAACATTCTGCTGGATACGCTTGTCCATCCGTATTATCACAGCACATGGCCTGATGCAGAAAAAATTCACGGCATTACACCTGACATGGCAGCTAATGCCCCATACCCTCACGAATTATTACCTACCATCAAAACAATTTTCTCTGAAACAGCACTTTTGATAGGATACAATCCTGATTTTGACCTTGGATTCCTCCGGAATTGGGGTATTCATCCATCCAATATACAGATTTTTGACGTAATGCAGGATTTTGCAGATTATTATGCTGTGCATGATGACCCTTGCGACGGGAACAGATATCACAAACTCACATTTTGCGCTGATTATTTCGGCTATGCATGGCAGGGATCTGCGCATAACAGTTTGCACGATGCCATGGCAACACTGCACTGCTACAAAAAGCTAATCGTAAGTTAAAGGTTTATAGCACACGGAGACGGTATTACTTGATTATAAAACCCAGACGATAAAACATAGCTCAAAATGCAGAGGAAGTGTGAATAGCGGCTGGGGTAATCCGGTAAAAAATATAAAGGGGAATACAAATTGACAGAGAAATACAATATGGAATTATTGCCTGATACCATCCTGTGCGGTGACAGCCTGAAAATCCTGAAGGAGCTGCCGGACAGCAGCGTACATTGCTGTGTAACATCCCCGCCGTATTACGGCCTGCGTGATTACGGCATGGACGGTCAAATCGGGCAGGAGAATACGCCGGAGCAGTACATAAGCCGGCTGGCAGAGGTGTTCTGTCAGGTAAGGCGCATACTGCGGGCAGACGGCACCCTGTGGCTGAATATAGCAGACAGCTATGCCGGAAGCGGGAAGGGGCGGGACGCGGACGGCAGTCACCGGCAAGGCGGCAAGCAGGGTACCAATCGCGGGACAATAGCCGGTGTGCTGCACAAAGCGCAGCTTCCGTCCGGCTGCAAACCGAAAGACCTGATGGGTATTCCGTGGATGCTGGCCTTCGCACTGCGGCAAGGCGGGTGGTACTGGCGCTCGGACATTATCTGGATGAAAAATAATCCCATGCCGGAAAGTGTGAAAGACCGCCCCACCAGATGCTATGAACACGTTTTTTTGTTCTCAAAATCCCGCCGTTACTTTTATGATGCGGACAGTGTGGCGGAGCCTACGGCAGCATCCACGCCCCGGAACCGCAGGGACGTATGGCAGATCAATAAAGTCCCCTATAAGGGCGCGCACTTTGCTGCTTTCCCTACCAAACTGGCAGAAACCTGCATTGTGGCAGGATGCCCCCCTGCCGGCATCGTGCTTGACCCCTTTTTCGGCAGCGGGACTACCGGTTTAGCCGCCCAACAGCTGGGGAGACACTATATTGGCATAGAACTGAACCCTGCTTTTTGCGGGCTGGCACAGGAACGGCTATCCGGACCGGACAATGACTGAGCGCTGCCGGACGGAACCACAACCACATACGGCCACGGCATTTACTGCCCGTGGTCATGCGTCGGAAACCACAGGCGGACGCTTTCCCCCTTTTTGCCTTTGCCTGTATCCCCCACCAATCCGGCGCATGGCCATGCGCAGTAACGCAGACCCATAAAGGAGGGAGGTAATAAAATGCAGTTTAATTTTGAGATCAGTTCTGCGGAGCAGACGGTCAAGCTGGATGAAAAGACAGGCGGACAGCCGGAACACATCCGGCGTCATATAGAAATGGCGCGCCGCTCATATGTCCTGACAGAGATACGAGCCGCGCGCAAAGCGAAGCATGTTGAGAAGTGAAAAAGAAAGGTGGGGTAAAATGGCGAATATAACACTAAAAGCAGGGGACGCTGCGGCTATCGCCTATACTGAGCCGTCTGGCGACCGCGTGGAGCTTCATTTTAAACCGAAAGAGGCCGACACTGCCCTCTATGCGTTCCAGAACATCATGGAACAGAATCTCGTGCAGGAATTGGTCGTGTCAGATACTGCGCCTAGCTTGGACTATGCCCTGTACCAGAAGTATTGCGATGCTACTGGCTCTGCCGGCCGTCTGGACGAGGATCAGTTTATGGCGCGCTTCCATCACGATACAGCAGGCGGGCGTACAATACATCAGGGTTCAGACGATCCGATAATTGGTGAGAGTGTAGGGTTTGAACATATCCGGCGCATTACCGGCTATCAGGTTGGCGATCTGGACCGGTTCAATAACGCCAAGCGAGCCGAGGTGCAGGATCGCCTGCAGCATGTTGCCGGACATACCCCCGCTTCTCCCCATTCCGGATCTCAAAAGGTCATTGATAGCCCAGAACTATAGGACATCACCTGTCAGCTATGTGCTCGGATGTCAATAAAGTAGTCAAGTATTGCAACCAACAAGGTGACAATCGAGAAAAAATAGCTGAGCATGCTAAAAATCATACTCCAGTTGTGCGAAATCATATTAGCAAGGCCATAAACGCTTCGAAGCATGCCAAATTGCGTTATTCCCAAACTATGCAATATCTCCATAATCATGATGTAATAGTGACCAATCAGCATCATCCCATCTGAAAGCATATCAAGTTGTATGTATTTTTCTCTTCTCTCACGTTGCCAAGCAATAACGCACAACAAGACAACAAAAAAATATATCAAAAAGAATATACTAGCTATCTGAAACAGCAAAGTTTCGTATTTAATAAACCATTGAGAGGCTGTCACAAATTCTAATGGGTAGGCAGAAAGTATTGATTTTATCGGCGAGAACGGTAATACCACTAATATAGTGATTATCCATAGAAGGGTAAATACATAAAAATTTACTTTTCTTATCGCGGGCAGCAGCTTTAATATTCCTTCGAACATGGAAGTCGAACTCCTTATGCTAATACATTTTGCAGCAATCTTTATTGTCGCTTTGTCGTTATCCTGCTTGCTTGGGCGCTATTTCCATATAAAGCGCCAAATTTTTGTAACCTGTGACCCAACCGGCAAAGCCTATCTTCACCGTCTTATCATCCATCTTTCAGACCGGACGAATCTGTCATTCTGTTTTTACTCCAATTATTTTCACGATGATATTGACTTCTTTCTGATGAATGCGGACATAGTTGAATTCCGTCATGGGAAGATGGTGCTACACTGTAGCAACGGCCGGACAGAAATAAACCAGAAATCAATTCTTTATATAGAATTGGAAACAGCGCCACTAACTATATCACGAACATCACAAAAAAATCAATAGGAGGATGATCACACATGAGCAACGCAATTTCCATCAACAACACCGTCCTTATGGGACGCCTTACCCGCGATCCGGAGCTGCGGTATGTCAACGGGGATATCCCCATGTGCTTTTTTAAGCTGGCGGTCGCACGGCAGACCTCCGGTGAAGAGAAAACAGACTTTATCCCCTGCGTGGCATGGCGTGAAAAAGCGAAGTTTGTATCCCAGTGGTTTTCCAAAGGCACATTGGCTGTCGTGATCGGGCAGGTTACCTCCCGTATATGGGCGGACGATCAGGGCGGCAACCACATTGCATTTGAGGTCCTGTGCGACCAGATCCAGTTCGGGGAAACCAGACGCCAACGGGTGGAACGCGAATCTGCGGACAAGCAGGAGGACGCCGCGCGCGGCAGTGTACAGATTATGGCGCTGGATGCAGATACCGGTATGCTTTTGTCCGGCGCAGCCTATGACCTGTACCACGCGGACGGCACGCCTGTCCGTCGCAACATTTCGGGGACGGACAGCGGCGCGCATATCGTTGGCCTGCCCGCCGGGGAGTACATCATCACAGAGATTGCAGCCCCCGCGCACTACTCTCCTGCGGCGCGCTCGGTCACAGCGTCTGTCAGGCCGGGCGAGGACTGTGTGATCAGCATACTGCATACCGCACAGGCAGCGCCCCCTGCGGCGGAGCCTGCGCCAGCCGCTGTGTACAGCATCCCCGAGGGGGTTCCGGACGATGACACGGGTTCCCCCATCTGACCGCCGCGCCCATATCCGTGTGTTCCAATGGAACACACGGATACCCTTGTATGACAGAGGTAACCATGAGCAAAGAGGAATTGGAACATCTGAGGAGCCTGAACCGTGAACTGGAGCATGACCTGCGGCGGCTGCACGAACTGGAATCCGCCGTTTCCGGCCGCACTTCTTCCATATCCGGTCTGCCGCATATCGGCGTTTTGCAGGATAATGTCAGCCTGTACATATCCATTATAGACGAACTGAAACGGGTCATCATGGACCGCGTGCTCGAAAGTATTCTGGAGTATGCCAAGCTCAACGCATTTATCAATGGGATAGAAGACCCCCTGCTGCGGCAGATATTGCTTTACCGCTATGTAGATAATCTGCAGTGGCGTCAGATCGCCGCACGGGTCGGCGGGGACAATACCGCCAGCAGCGTCCGCAAGATCGCGGAACGATACTTAAAAACATTGCCGCAAGACACATCAAAAGCGATATGAAAAGAGGTGCTTCAAATGTCCGGATTTACAATGGGGTGCAGCTATGCCCTGCGCAGCAAAGGCCTGTCCCTTGCAGCCAAGGGGTTGTACCTTGTCATATCGTCGTTCTGCGGTATGCCGGGATGGCGGCTCTCCAAGTCCCAGCTGGTGCAGTTCTGCGAAAGCCGCTATGCACTGGAAAAAGCGTGGCATGACCTACTGGAAGCCGGATATTTGAAGCACCGCTTTTCCCAGACTGGCAACAGCGGCGCATTTGTCCATACATATGACCTGCTGCAGATGCCGGAGGATTCCCCTGCATATCAGTATGCCGCGCCGTCCGGGCGCACGGGCGGGGACTGCCGTTTCCACCCCGCCGGCGATACCATGCGCGATTTTACCCGTATCCCCAATGCCGTGCTGCGCAGCAAAACCATCCCTTTGGCAGTCAAAGGGCTTTTCGGCGTGGTTTTACATCTGACACAGATCCCGCATTTCCACCTGAACCCGGAGGGCGTGCGCGCGTTTTGCGCGGAACGCCTGAAACGCTTTTCCTCGGTATGGCGCGCGCTGAAGCTCAGCGGCCTGCTCAAGCAGCACCGCTACCCCACGGGGCCGGAGGACGGTTTTTCCTATCAGTATGAGCTGCTGGCGGAACCGGACAAGGAAACCCCGTATCTTACGAACCATCATGCGGACGGCACGGTATCCACTGCAAAAACGATTGCGGAGTATTTAAGTCATGCGGGGAAGAAGCTGCGCGCACTGCGCCGCGCCTGCACCCAGCCGGCGCACACGCGCGGTTCCAATGCCGCTGCATCCATTCCTGCTAAGACGTCAAAAACGCCGTATGCGCCGTCCCAAGCGGAAATAGAAGCCGTGCGGCGGCGCATTGACGCGGACCGTCTGGAATGGCAGTATGACGCTGGGCTTGTAGGTATGGCAGCGGGCGCGCTGGCGGAGATCGAAAACGCGCCGGAACTTACGGTCAGCAAACGCAGCGTTCCCCTTGCCGAGCGCGCGCCGCTGGCGTCCGGCTGCACCTATGCGGATATGGCGTCCTTCCTCAGCACGAAAATAGACCTGTCCCGCGCCGGCAACCCTGCCGCCTATCTGCGCGCGGTGCTATTGAAATGGATGCAGGAGCGCGCGTCCGCGGGGAATCAGCGCGCCAAGCCGCTCAGCGACTGGGAGCAGGAGTGGCTGGAGCGGATCAAAGATGTACGCCGCCAGCGTCTTGCTGCGGAAGCCGAACAAAAAAATACAAGCACGACCTGACAGCCGTACCAGCGTTTATGCAGTACGGCTTATGGCCGTGCTTTTTTTCTGCCCAAAACCGGGGAATGCCGCCGTCCCGGCGCGGGATCTGCGGTTTGCACAGCCCCGCACGCGCCCCTGACACACCATACGCCTGTTTTCGGGGGGTGGTAGAAAAGAGGGGCAATGGTATTAGGGCTGTATGCGGTTCAGGCAGGATGCAATTTGTCTTAAAATAATAAAATATCCTTCATTTATACCTGTTTAATTATATTTCTGATAACAATACCGGTATGAACGGCAAGCCGAAAAAAACTTTCTTTTTCCCTGCAACTTGTCCGCTTTGTCCACCCTGCCTGTGATAATCTGTATACTGGGCGGAAGCCCACGGGCAGCGCCCGACGGGACGCGCCCGCAAAGAGCATCCAAATGGCTGGATGCTCTTTTTTTGTGCTAAAAAAGGAGGTTGCAGCGTCATGGGCAGAGTAAACGAATGGGCGGTCAACAGGGAAAGCGACGGGATTGTATACTGCTTCGCAGACGGCACAACACAGGTGGTCCGTCTGGAGGACTACCTGCGTGAAAACCCGGAATACACCGCAGAGGACTTCCGGCAGATCAAGGAAATCTCGGACGGCATGTTCTTTGAACAACATCAAACAGATTATCGCTACGGCTACATGAAAACCGATGCAGATTTTGACGATGTAGCCGCCGCGCTGCCGGCGTCAGATCCTGAGCCGTGTACAGCGCTGCTGCAGCGGGAACAGCGCCGGCTCGCAGTCCGTGCGGCGCTCCTGCTGCTGCACAGCGGCGGGCTGACCCCAGCGCAGAAAGAACGGTTCATAGATTATTTCCTGCGCGGGAAATCCATTGCGGAAATCGCCCGCAAAAATAATATCCAGCGCCCAAGCGCTTGGGAAAGCGTTCACAGGCTGGGCGAACTGTTATCCTCCGGCACCGCCATCTGAAAATAAAGCATATTGTCCGCAGTATGTTTTTATTTTAATATGCCGCCAGTGCGAAACTGGCAGAAAGGAAAATTGATATGGCAAAATTCACACCAGACCAGCTCAAAGAGCAAATGGAGCAGACAGTCCGCCGTTTCCGCGAATCACCGGAAAGCTGGATGCAGTTCCTCGACACAGCGGCAAGGCTGTACAAGTACGATTTCCCCTCGCAGGTCATGATCTTCAACCAGCGGCCGGACGCCACCGCCTGCGCCGGCCTGCCGTTTTGGAACAACCGCACGCTGCGCAGGATAGCGCGCGATTCATCCGGCATCGGTATCGTGCAGCGCCGTGCGGATGGGCAGGAACAGGTGCAGTACCTGTTTGATATTTCAGATACCCTCCCACGGCGGGATAACATTCCGCCGCCGTACATTTGGGAGATGCGCGCAGACGCGCAGGACGCCGTACTGGATAACCTGTCCGCGCAGTCCGGTGAAGATACCCGTTTACTGGACAGCTTTTCTGATAACCTGTTTATCGCGGCGCAGAACCAGGCGTTCCATGACGCGGGCAGCATCACGCAGGACCTTGATTTTATCCGTGCGGCAGTGGCGTCCGCCGCCTACTGCGTGCTGCGCCGGTGCGGCATAGACCCCGCGCCTTATGTCCGCTTTATCCCAACCGGCGGACTTTCCACAGCAGACCTGCACCGCTTGGGTTCTGTAACCCAACAGTCCGTTAAAACTGTATTATCGTCTGTCGAGCAGACAATGAAACACTTGGACGGGTGTAAACTTTTTCGATTTACAACGCGAAACCGTATTGCGAGACAGGGCGCGGGGGTGTATAATAAGGATACGGAAAAAGACCGGCAGCTTACGGAAGGAGATGGGCAAAATGACCGAAGGAATGCAGGGCCAGACCGCGCAGGCCGAAACGGAGGAGATCACCTACTACACAGGGACGGACGGGAAAAAATACCCGGACAAGACGCCGAAGGAGTACGGGCCGTTCGGGCAGGAGCACCTGAGGTATCTCATGAAGAACGACCCGGAATCCTATCAGGATATGGTGGTGAAAGGGACGCTGACCCAGTACCTCAACGAGGTCGCGGAGAGCGCGGAAGAGGATATGGAGCGGCTCATCCGGGCGCAGGCGGCGCAGGACGGGACGGACGAAAACCTGAAACGGACAGACCCCATGAAATGGGTGGGGCTGATGAACAACTACCGCCACTGCGCGCTGGAGATCGTGCGGCGGGACTGGATTTACTGTTAAGTGATAATGAAAAAGGGAAAGTGGCAGAGTTGAAAAAACCTGCTGCTTTCCCTTTTTCTGACGAACCGCCCGCGGTTCAGCTTTCGCTGATGCCGGAGGAAATCCCTGCGCGGGATGTGTTCCAGTCGAACACGCAACCAGCCGCTGAAGATGTGTTCCAGTCGAACACACAGACCGCCGCTGAAGATGTGTTCCATCGGAACACGCAGCCAGCCGCTGAAGATGTGTTCCATCGGAACACGCAGTCCGCCGCTAACGATGTGTTCCAATCGAACACGCAGTTTGCCGCCGAAGATGTGTTCCATCGGAACACGCAGCCAGCTGCCGAAGATGTGTTCCATCGGAACACGCAGCCAGCTGCCGAAGATGTGTTCCATCGGAACACGCAGCTTGGACGGCATGAGTTTACGCAGGCGGAAATAGACCATGTGCTGCGGCTCGGCAGCAACACAGACCGCCACCGCGAATGTATCGTCGCAGCCTTTGAAAAGCAGAAACCCATCGGCGGGATTGCAGCCGATCTGCAAACCATCTACCACGGCGGTAACGGTTTTTCCATCGGCGCGGAAAGGTTTGCCGCATGGTATGACAGGGACGGTGTCCATCTTTCCCGCGGGCGCTCCGCACGGTATGACGCCGGGGCGTATCTCATCCCATGGGAACAGGCGGCGAAACGGATCGGACATCTTATAGAAACTGGACAGTTTGCCACCAATGCCGAGGTCGCGGAAGCCGAGGGATACGAACGCCGACAGCTTTCGGAAAAAATCTGGTTCCTTTATCATGACTTCGGCAAAAATGCACAAGGCTATCTGCCCAGCCTGTCTGGAATACGGCGAAACAATTATCCGGAAGAAACCGCATGGCTCGCGGAACAACTGAAAAGTCCAGAATTTCTCCGGACGTTCACAGAGGAATATGCCGCGTTCCTGTCCGCCTATGACCTGAACCATGACCTGCTGCGGTTTCGGCATCATACCCCTAGGGACATCATGGATGGTCTGCATGATCTATCCCTGCCCCGCAGGACTTTTGCTTCGGGAATGACGAAAATCCCGGAGATCGGCCGGTTTATCACAGACGATGAAATTGATGTTTCCCTTTCGGGCGGTGGAAACGTCGCAGGCGGGAAAAACCGTATCTACGCCTTCTTCCAGCAGGGACACTCTGCGAAAGAGCAGAAAGACTTCCTGCAGGAGGAATATGGCATCGGCGGGCGATCCCACGCGCTGTCCGGCTCTTCCCACAGTTGGGAAGATTATGACGGAAAAGGGATTCATTATAAAAAAAACGGCTGCCCGGATATCCACCTCACATGGGAACATACCGCGAAACGCATTGCCGCGCTGGTGCAGAACAACCGGTATCTGTCCGCAGAAGCACAGGCTGCTGCTGATAAGGTGCGCGAGGAGAACGCGCTGGCGGAACAGGAGGAAATGGCTGCGCCTTCTGTGCCAGAGGACAAGACAGACCATGCAGTTTCGCCCATCATGCCCCAAACGCCGGAGGAAAATCCATATGAGCCGGACAGCATCCCCTATATCATCTGCGAATGGAGTGAAAGCCCCGTATTTGAAGATGGGAAACGGTATTCCATCCATGAGTTTGACCGCCTGATGAAGCAGGCGGATGACGAACAGGTTACAGGGAAAAACGCCGCTTTGAAAAAACATGGCACATGGGAGGACTGGTACGAAGCGGACGATCCTGAAAACGAGCGGTTTCTTGGCTATGATAAAACCAAATTTACTATCGTTATGCCTGATGGGCAGACCTATACGGAGCGGCAGGATATTGGCGATGGCGATGGCGGGGTGCTGGATTTCCTGAGCCGGTATCCCCAATACCAAAGCATCCTGCCGCAGCTGCGCGAGGCGTCCATTGTATCCCCTACACCGGATAAAGCAACCATTGAGCAGGGTGCGGGACAAGAGCAGCCCGCACCCCGCGCATCCGCGAAACCGCAGAAAGACTTCAGCTTTGAGTACCAGCTTTTAGACCGGCTGCGCGCAGACTGCGAATATTTCCTCGGCGGCGGGCAGCGGAACGAAAGGCACTTATGGGCAGGGACTGTCCGTGAACAGATTGCAAAAATGCGGGAACTGTATCACGCTTTGCCGGAGAAACCGGACTGGCTGACAGAGGACGCGATCAGCAGCTATGAGCGCCGCATGGCTCCGCGCTATCAGGTAATAGTTTATCACCGCACAGAAAACGGTTTTGATGAAAAGCCGGAGTATCAGACGCAGGAGGAGGCAGAACGCATTGCACAGGCGTATATTCGCGGAAGTATGGAAACCGGCGGGCTTGCCTATGACGGCGCTGCCGTCTATGACTTAAAGGAAAAGCAATATCTTCGCATTTACGGCGTTTTTCCCGACCGGCTTGCACAGGCTCAGGTCAGCGTTGAGCGTGACGATGTGTTCCAAGCGAACACGCAGACCACCCCTGCGGATGTGTTCCAATCGAACACACAGCCTGCCGCTGAAGATGTGTTCCAGTCGAACACACAGCCTGCCGCTAAAGATGAAATGGCCGCGCCCTCTATGCCGGAGAGACGGACAGGCCATGTGATTCCGCCCGCCACGCCCCAAACGCCGGTGGAAAATCCATATGAGCCGGACAGCGTCCCCTATATCATCTGCGAATGGAGCGAAAGCCCCGTATTTGAAGATGGGAAACGGTATTCCATCTATGAGTTTGACCGCCTGATGAAGCAGGCGGATGACGAACAGGTTGCAGGGAAAAACGCCGCTTTGAAAAAATATGGCACATGGGAGGACTGGTACGAAGCGGATGATCCTGAAAACGCGAGGTTTCTTGGCTATGATAAAACCAAATTTACTATCGTTATGCCTGATGGGCAAACATATACGGAGCGGCAGGATATTGGTGATGGTGATGGTGGGGTACTGGATTTCCTGAGCCGGTATCCCCAATACCAAAGCATCCTGCAGATATTGCAGCAGGCTGCTGCCGCAGACCCCTCGCGCGATGTGTTCCAGTCGAACACGCAGCCCACCGCTGAAGATGTGTTCCAATCGAACACACAGCCTGCTGCCGACGATGTGTTCCGACGGAACACATCGGAAAGCGCCGCGCCCAAACGGACGGCGCGGACGGTAAAAGAGATTTATGACCAATACCTGCCAGTGATTAAAGAAAAGGTCATGGCTGACGCTGCCTATCAAAATGCCTGCATGAATTCAGACGAGGAAAATGCCCGTATTGAAGCGGATGCTGCAACACGGCGCGCGGCGGTGAGTGTCGGGGATACCGAGTTCCTCCGGCTTTATTATGACCTAAGTTCTTTCCATAACCGTCTGCATAAAGCGGTGTTTGATGAAACCTATCCTGCCCTGCACGCAAGCGCAGAACAGCCCGTTTCATCTGATGATGTGTTCCAAGGGAACACATTGGAGGAAGCCGTGCAGGCTGCTGCCACAGACCCTTCACGTGATGTGTTCCAAGGGAACACACTGGAAGAAGCCGTGCAGGCTGCTGCCGCAGACCCTTCACGTGATGTGTTCCAAGGGAACACACTGGAAGAAGCCGTGCAGGCTGCTGCCGCAGACCCTTCGCGTGATGTGTTCCAAGGGAACACACTGGAGGAAGCCGTGCAGGCTGCCGCCACAGACCCCTCGCGTGATGTGTTCCAAGGGAACACACTGGAGGAAACCACGCAGGCAATACCAGCGCCGCATGACCCACTTGCCCCCGCCTATCAGGTCGGGACAGTGGTTTACTGGAATAAAGCGGCGCACATCATTTCCGGCGTCAGCCCCGCAGGGATCACGCTGAAAGAAGCCGGCGCGGAGGGTACGGAACTGCCGCCCATCGCCAAGGCCGTATTCGAGAGCCGCCTGTCCCAAGACGCCCGGAATACACCTATCATAGATACCCTGTCTATGGATATGGGGAACGCAAATGACGATCTGCGGGAAACGCTCACCGGCGAGCACGGCCTGCTGTCACAGGCGGACAAGGACGACGTCGTCCGCCGCCTGCGCAGTGGTCAGGGAAATGCGGAAATTGCGCAGCAGCTCTCGGACGCCCACGCGGGTACAACCGGCAATTTCACCCTTTTAACAGGGGATGAAGCTGAGTATATCGCCGCGCCCTCCGGCTTTTCCGTAGAAATCCAGGACAGGTTCGGTACAGAGTTATCTTATTCATGGATTGAAGTCGCGCGGCTCTGCCGCAGCCTGTACCAACAGGAGTTGGACGGCTTCCGTCACGCTGTCCCCGAACCTGCTGCCGACGATGTGTTCCATCGGAACACGCAGCCTGCCGGCGCGGATGTGTTCCAGCCGAACACACCGGAAGGGGCGGCGCGGAACGTGGGCAATTATCATATTACGGATGAACTGCTCGGCGTATCCCGTCCGCGCGAACGGTATCGTGACAACATTGCCGCGCTCCGCCTGCTGCACACACTGGAGGAGAAAAACCGCCCGGCTGCGCCGGACGAACAGGCGGTGCTCGCCCATTATACTGGCTGGGGCGCGATCCCGCAGGCGTTTGATGCGGGGAATCCGGCGTGGGCGGATGAATATACCGAGCTTAAAGCGCTGCTGACAGACGATGAATATAGGGCTGCGCGATCTTCTACCTTAAACGCACACTACACCAGCCCCACGGTGATCCGTGCCATCTATGACGCCGTAGAGCACATGGGGCTTGCACCGGAAAGCATTCTGGAGCCGTCCTGCGGTACCGGTAACTTCTTCGGGATGCTGCCGGAGGGAATGAGAAACAGCCGTCTGTACGGCGTGGAGCTGGACAGCATCTCGGGCCGTATCGCCCAAAAGCTCTATCCCAGTGCGGATATCACGGTGTCCGGTTTTGAAAATACCACGTTTCCGGACAACACCTTTGACCTCGCCATCGGCAACGTGCCATTCGGTGATTATCACGTCAACGACAAGGCATATAACAAAGACCATCTGCTCATACACGACTATTTCTTTATAAAGTCGCTGGATAAGGTAAAGCCAAACGGCGTTGTCGCTTTTATCACATCCAAAGGCACAATGGATAAGAAAGACGTGCATGTGCGCCGCCTGCTTGCGCAGAAAGCGGATTTGCTGGGTGCCATCCGTCTGCCCAACAATGCGTTCAAAGCCAATGCCGGCGCAGAGGTGACAACGGATATCCTGTTCCTGCAAAAGCGGGAAACACCGCCGGAAACCGAGCCGGAGTGGGTGCAGCTGGGGCAAAATCCAGATGGGCCTTCCATGAACCGTTATTTTATCTCCCACCCGGAAATGGTCCTGGGCGAAATGAAGATGGAAAGCACCAGATACGGTTATGATACCACCTGCGCGCCGCTTCCGGGCGCAGATATGAAGGTGCAGCTTGCGGAAGCCATCCGCCATATTTCCGTCCCTGACAAGCTGCCGGTACGCGGTAATGCGGATGTGTTCCAATGGAACACATCGCAAAACACAGGAAGCGCCCCGGACGAAGAGGTGGAGGATTACAGCTATTTCATCAAGGACGGGGCGGTGTTTTTCCGCGCCGCTGGCAGGGATGAGCCTACAGGATATAAGGAAACCGCATCGCAGCGCGCCCGCGGCATGATCGGCCTGCGGAAAACCGTGCGCGACCTAATCAAGGCACAGACCGAAAGCTGTGACGATGACACGCTGCATGAGCTGCAATATGCACTGAACGAGCAGTACGACGCCTTTGTCAAAAAGCACGGCTATATCCACGATATCGCCAACCGCCGTGCGTTTTCGCAGGACGCGGGATATCCGCTGCTGCTGGCATTGGAGGAGCTGGACGATGAGCAGAATGTCAAGGGCAAAAGCGATATCTTTACCCAGCGCACGATCCGTCCGCATATTGCCGTGACCAGCGCGGATACGCCGCAGGACGCATTGGGTTTATCCCTTGCGGAACGCGGGGAAATCGACTTTGCTTATATGTCCCGCCTGCTGGGGGGAATGCCAGAGGGGCAGATCATTTCCGCGCTGCACGGACAGATTTTCCGCGAACCGGTAAGCGGCAGGTGGCAGCCGGCGGATGAGTACCTTTCCGGCAATATCCGCGCAAAGCTGAAAACCGCACAGGCATACGCGGAAAAAGACCCCGCTTTCTCATTTAACGTGAAAATGCTGGAAAGCGTCCTGCCCGAACCCCTTACCGCTTCGGATATCAGCGTGCGGCTCGGCACTGCATGGATCCCGCCCGAAGACGTCACGCAGTTTGTGCGGGAAGTCCTGCACCCGCCGTTCTATGCGGCAAACAAGATCACCGTGTCCTACTCGGAGGCGATCAAAAGCTGGTATGTCTCCAACAAAGGCGCGGACAATGACCGCAACTCCTTTGCCTATACCAAATTCGGGACAAGCCGTGCGAACGGCTATGAACTGCTGGAGCGGGCGCTCAACCTGCGGGATGTGCAGATATTCGATGTGAAAATCGTAGACGGCAAAGAAAAGCGTATCCCCAACCAACAGGAAACCATCAAGGCGCGCGGGAAGCAGGACGCGCTGCGGCAGGCGTTCAAAGACTGGATTTTTGCAGACCCGGAGCGGCGCGAGCGTCTGGTCCGCTACTACAACGAACATTTCAACCACACCCGCCCGCGTACCTATAACGGGGATTACCTCTCTTTCCCCGGCATGAACCCGAACATTACCTTGAAAGAACACCAGCGCAACGCGGTTGCCCGCATCCTCTACGGCGGCAATACGCTACTGGCGCATTGCGTGGGCGCGGGGAAAACATGGACGATGGCAGCGGGCGCGATGGAGCTGCGGCGGCTGGGGCTTGCCCACAAGCCGATGTTCGTTGTGCCGAACAGCCTGACCGAGCAGTGGGGCGCGGAATTCCAGCAATTATATCCCGGCGCGCATATCCTTGTGGCGCGGGAAGATGACCTGTCCAAACAGAACCGCCAGGCATTTTGTGCGCGGATCGCCACAGGGGATTATGACGCGGTGATCATCGGGCATAGCCAGTTTGAAAAAATCCCGCTTTCCCCGGAGCATGCCCGGGCGCATATCGAAAAGCAGCTTGACACGCTGGAACTCAGCCTGTCCGAAGCGAAAAAAGATAAAGGGCAGAATTTTACGATCAAGCAGCTGGAAAGCTCGAAAAAGAAGCTGGAAGCGCGGCTGGAGCAGCTGATGAACGCCAAGGAAAAGGATACTGCCGTAAGCTTTGAGCAGCTTGGCGTGGACCGTATTTTTGTAGACGAAGCGGACGAATTTAAGAACCTCGGCCTGTTTACAAAAATGCGGAATGTTGCAGGCATCCAGACTACGGCTGCGCAGAAAAGCGAGGATATGGCTGCAAAATGTGAATACCTGAATGAGCGCAGCGGCTATAACAGCGTGGTATTTGCCACCGGCACCCCGATCTCAAACAGCATGACGGAACTGTATACCATGATGCGCTATTTGCAGTATGATGTATTGGAGCAGGCCGGCCTTTCCGATTTTGACAGCTGGGCGTCCGCCTTCGGCGAAACCGTGACGGCCATGGAACTGTCCCCCGAGGGCAGCGGCTACCGCAGCAAAACCCGTTTTGCGAAGTTTGTGAACCTGCCTGAGCTTGTTACAATGTGGAAACTTGCCGCGGATATCCAAACGGCGGATATGCTGCACCTGCCGCGCCCGGAAGGGACATACCACAACGAACTCACCGCGCCCACACCGGAGCAGGAGGCAATGGTAAAGGAGCTTGGAAAGCGCGCGGACGCAGTACGTGCCGGCGCTGTCGCGCCGTATGAGGACAACATGCTTGCGATCACAAACGACGGGCGCAAGCTGGCGCTGGATCAGCGGCTTGCCGACCCCTCGCTGCCCGACGCGCCGGAAAGCAAGCTGAACAGGGTCGTGCAGAATGTTTTTGAAATTTGGGAGCGTACCGCACCGGAAAAAGGCACACAGCTCATTTTCTGCGACCTTGCGACGCCCGGCGGCAAAGGCGTGCGCAAAAACAGCTTTTGCGCCTATGACGATATACGCGGCAAGCTGATCGCGCGCGGCGTGCCTACGGAGGAAATTGCGTACATCCATCATGCGGATACAACGCCGAAAAAGCGCGCGCTGCGGCGGCAGATGAACGCGGGCAAAATCCGTATCCTGATCGGCTCCACCAGCAAAATGGGCGCCGGATTCAATGTGCAGAAACGCTTAGCCGCGGAACACGAGATAGACTGCCCGTGGCGTCCGCGCGATATCGAGCAGCGCGAGGGGCGCATCCTGCGTCAGGGCAATATGTATGACCGTGTTGACATTTACCGTTATGCCACCCAAAATTCATTTGACAGTTACAACTGGCAGACCGTGGAGAATAAGCAGAAGTTTATCGCGCAAATTGTGACTGGGAAATCCCCGGCGCGTACTTGCGAGGATGTAGACGCCGCCGCACTGTCCTATGCGGAGATCAAGGCGCTGTCTGCCGGCGATCCGCGCATCAAAGAGCGTATGGAACTGGAGGTTGAGGTCAACAAGCTGAATGTGCTTCGCACCGCATACAAGAACGAGCAGTACCATCTGCAGGATGAAATCCGCATGATACCGGACAAAATAACGGATAAGGAGCGCCTGCTTGCCGCATTGCAGCAGGACGGCAGGACCTTTGCAGCGCACCATGCGGAAAGCGTGGGCGATACATTCCGCGCGGAGATCTCCGGTACGGTATACACGCAGAAAGAGGACGCCGGAAACGCTTTGCTGCAGCGCATCGAAAGCGAAACGGCAAAGATCAAGGCTGGGGCGGACGATGCCATGGCGTGGGAAAAGTCCCTTTCTATCGGGCATTACTGCGGTTTTGAACTATACCTGACGCGCGATCCGCTGCAAAACTGTATCCTGTGGGTACGGGGTGAAACCAAGCGTCAGGTGGAAACCGGCATGACGCCGCAGGGCATGATGCAGCGGCTGGGGAACGCCCTGTCTGGCATTGAAGAACATATCCCCGACTGTGAAAAGCGCATCGCGCTCTTGAACGAGCAGCTTAAAACAGCGAAAGCGGAACTGGATAAACCGTGGCCGCAGGAGGATGAGTACCAGATCAAGGTAGCGCGGCTGGGTGAACTGAACTTCCTTTTGACCAGGGAAAAGGAACAGCCCCGGCAAACCGAAATCACGGTTGCGGAGCCGCAGCCGGTCCGGTAAGGCAGGGTTCGACATTTCCCGCGCTTTTCCCGCTGTATAATATACCGGACACTCCTTGGGGCTGTGCAGGGCGGTTGGCCCCGTACAGCCCCCTCCATTTCCTGATAAAGAAACAACGGGGATGTGTTCCACTGGAACACATCCCCGTTCTCTTAATCTTTTTGGGAATTTCAGAATCAAAAGAAATGGTTATATTGCCTCAGCTATACTTTGACAATACCGATGCTGTATTTCTGAAAGGAAAAATTTTTCTGATATCCCACGATTATGCTCATTTGCGGTAAAGCATATAAGAATCATAAAGTCGTTTTCAGCTATAAAAAATTACTTTTCCAAGGTGGCCTTAATTTGCCTACAAGTGTGTCTACCCTACAGTAACATGTTCAGCAATTTGCTTTTCAATATCCAACGGAAGATTGCCATATAGCTGGAACAGAATATTTTCATGTGTCCATAGGATCGTATTATTATTACTCTTAGAGATTATTGTTGCCTCCTCGCCGTTCATCGAATACTCCTGCACCACCGCATTTTCCGTGTCTACAATCTTATGTGTGTCCTGATTTTCCGTAATCAGCGTGCATGTCAAATCGAAGTACATTCCATCTTCGGTTTCATAGCTGACAGAGTAAAAGGTTTCGTCGCCATATTCATCAGTCTGATCCATTCCGTCAGGTATGAAACCAAGTGAAATCACACCGAGAGCGGTTTTTACTGGTGACGAAGATGCGGACCCTGTACTGAAACGGTAATCAGTAAGTTCATGGAATACATGTGTCACAATTTCAATAATTTTCTCTCGGTATGCATCCACAGTCATTACGCAGGAAAAGGATACGGTTGCAACGACCAGTAGTATAGCGGCACTTCGGCGCATCATGTGTATGACGTGATTCAACCTCGGTGATCTGCGCTGCTCTTTAATCAGTCTTTTCATTTTTCGATTAAACCGGTGAGAAAACTGATGCTCCGGTATATCATCCGGTAAAGCCGAAGATAACCATAAATTGCGCGCTTTCGATGCGCTGGCATATAGCATTTCATCCGTTATCTTCATGTTGATCCTCCATAGACTCTAACGATGCAGCAAGCTTTATTTTGGCTCGCTGAATGGTTTTTCGGACGTTATCCTGCGACATATTCATCAATTTCGCAATTTCAGGCACTGAAAAGCCATTATCATACCGTAGCAAGAGAATTTCGCGGTACTTGACCGGCAACGCGGCCATAGCACCTGCCAGCATATCGCGCTGGTCGAAACTTTCAATATCTGTTTTGGCAGGCGTATTGATAAATTCTTCATCAAAGGGTACTACGGCCCTGCGCTTTCTGGAGCGATACAGATCTATCGCAATCCTCTCAGTAATTGTAACGATCAGCCCCTTTGTTTTGGGACACTTCACTTCATCTATACGTTCAATTATGTCGATTATCTTTAAGAAAGCCTGATGTACAATATCTTCCGAATCGCGCGTATCTCCTAAAATACGGTTCGCAGTGTAGTACATCAGGTTTTTGTATTCGTGATAAATGGCTTCAAATTTAGATCGGTCCTCTTCGGAATCAATCATAGAAAGATAAATCAGCATAAGATCCCCCTTTGCTGTTTTCTTTTGCATTATAACATAGAAGTCAATAATGTCCAACTAAGAATATTTTTGAAAAATCTGTAGCAGGGTGTCCCAAATCTTTGTTCTCGTTCGTTACAGTAGGCAAGAACTAATGGAAGGAGGGAATCCCATGGGAACAAGAAGAAAAATGCTGGTATCGGGCTTATGTCTTACTGCTTGCTTATTGGCGACCAATGTGCCGCAGGCATACGCGCTGAACGATACCACTTCTTCGGCAGTACAGGGCGATGTAGAACTGTATATGACATACATAAACGATGCTGATTGTACATTCTCTATTAGCAATGGTACTGCCAAGATCAATGCATGGGTGCGCGGGCAATCCGGGAACTCAACAAAATGCCAGATTGTAGTCAATCTTCAAGAGAAGTCCGGATTGAGCTGGAAAACCGTGCAAACATGGTCCGATACCCGGAATGGACGTAAAGCGACAGTTAACGCATCCCAAAAAGTTACATCAGGGAAAAGCTACCGGGTAACTGCTACCGTGACTGTTTGGAATGGCTCAAAGTCTGAAAGCAAACCAATGACCTCTAACCCCCTGACAGCTTGACAGAAGTTCTGACAAGTGTTGCAATTTACTCCAAGTTTTTATTAAGTTGAAAGGAAACAAGAAGCATGAAAAAAAGATTTGCATGCATTATATCAGCAATTATGGTTTTTTCGTTATTTGTAGGACAGGCGTCCGCAGTATCAATCGACAGCATTGGGACTGATTCAAATTCAATTATGGTGGACAATCTTAATTAAAGTCTCCGCCCATACTCGCTTAATCGTCCCACCAAGTTTTATGATATAGCAAAATCAGGTAGGTATAAAGGAAGCTTTACAGGATTAACAGGTGGACTATATACTAACTATTATTTTAGTCCTAACGCATCTGGGAAATTGATTGTATCAGGTTCTGTCTCTAACACAGAAGCCAGAATTAAATATTTGGAAATTCAGTGTATAGAAATGTCCACTAAAAGAGTGATAAGGTCTGTCCCAAATTTTGTGTAAACACTGCCGGGCAGTGCAAAATAGAGCCAAAATAATTTAAGGCGGGAGCGGCGCCAGCTGCTGATGCCTTGTCTACAAAATAACAGCAGTCTGCGGGCATGTCAAGTGCGGAGGCGTCAGCGTTGGTTCATCTCGACCCTTGACATGCCGGTATGCAGCCGGTCAGTCCGGCATACGATCCGCAAAGAATACTGCCAGCTGAGCATGAATCATGCTCCAGTCCTGTCTCCGGCCAGTCCATTTCTTTGTGATATCGATCATGGCAAGATACAGCATTTTCAGCAGGCTGTCATCTGTGGGGAACACGGATTTTGCCTTGGTCACTTTCCGAAGCTGACGGTTAAAGCCCTCGATGGTATTGGTCGTATAGATCAGGCGGCGAATCTCCTGGGGGTACTTGAAATAGGTGCTGAGATGTGGCCAGTTATCCCGCCAGGACTGAGAGATTTTGGGGTATTTCTTATCCCAATGTTCGGAAAAGGTATCCAGAGCGTCCAGGGCCGCGGACTCATCCACCGCGGCGTAGACTGCCTTCAAGTCTGCCATGAGCGCCTTTAAGTCCTTGTAGGATACATATTTGCTGGAATTTCGGAGCTGATGGATGATACAGTTCTGAACCTCTGTCTTGGGGAACACCGCTTCAATCGCTGCGGAAAACCCGGTCAAATTGTCCGTGCAGGCGATGAAAATATCCGCAACACCCCGGTTTCTCAAGTTATTGAGTACCGTTGCCCAGAATTTGGCGCTCTCATTTTCACCGACCCACATACCCAGAACGTCCTTCCTGCCGTCCAGATCGATACCAATGGCAATATAAACAGCCTTCTTGACGATCTGTCCTTCGCTGCGCACATGGTAGTGGATGGCATCCAGAAAAGCTACCGCGTAGACGCTTTCCAAAGGCCGCTGCTGCCATTCTTTTGCGATGGGTAGGATCTTATCTGTGATGCGGCTTACGGTCGTGTCAGATACCTCTACGCCGTAGATCTCCTGAATATGGGTCTCTATATCCGACGTGGTCATGCCCTTGGCGTACATGGACAGGATCTTCTCCTCAATGTCCTGACTGATGCTGGTTTGGTTTTTCTTCAGCACCTGAGGCTCAAATTCGCCTTTCCGATCACGAGGTACGGACACTTCCACATCGCCAAAGCTGGTCCGCAGTGTTTTGCTGCTGTGACCGTTGCGGCTGTTGTCCGTGTCCTTATTTTTGTAGTCATACTTGCTGTAGCCAAGTTCATCATCCAGCTCTGCCTCCAGGCCGTTTTCCATGAACTCGGCAATGGTTTCCTTGAACAGGCTCTGGATGTCCTCCATGCTGCCTATGTTCGCCATCTGCAGCAGTTCTCTGATTTTTTCCCGACGTGCGTTTTCTTCTGGGGTACGATTCTTTCTAGCCATTATAAAAATCCTCCAATGTGGTGCTCCTATTCTACACCACATCGGAGGTTTACACAAAGTTTGGGATGGTCTCGAGTGATATCTACATACCGTACTTCTGAGATAAAACAAAGCAATACGCCATATTATAATGTTTTTCCGGATTGAGTTCCCAAAAGCATTACTATTTCTGTTTGAACTCTGGCGGCCCCGTTTCAGGTACTGGAGGCCTTCTGAACGGTAGTATAGATGTTTCCCATTCGTAATTTTATATGAGATTACGGATAAAGGGGCTGACACAATTTCAACTTAAAGTAGTTGCATGTATTGCAATGACGATCGATCATATCCCCAAAATATTACTTAGTCTTTCTTTCAGTCAGTCATTTGCTATATTAGCATCTGCAATAGGTAGAATATCTGCCCCCCTTTTTTTGTTTTGCTTTATCGAGAGCCTGCATAAAACACATGATCGAAAGCATTTTATTCTCAGGATATATTTATCCAATATATTTATAAGTTTATTCATCGCTATGATGAATTTCTTGTTTAATGAATGGATCGGAGTATATGATTTCGGTCAAAGCATATTATCCACATTTTTCTATGTGGGGTTATATTCATACGCTATCAATAATGTCATTAACTTGTTCCGTAAAAAAGAAAGGGCAAGGGCTATATTTGAAATTTCCTCTATAGTGTTTCTTCCCTTTTTCTTGTCATGGATGGCTCAAGCTGTGTTTTCTAACGGTTGGGAGTATTTAGAGGGAATATTTAAACTAATTGGTGTGCAAGATGCGTATATAAATATTATCAATATCAATATGCAAATAGTGCTTACCTCAGTGTTTCCTTCACCTTTAAATGTAGAATACACAATGATTTTTGTTATATTGGGAGTAATGAGCTATTTCCTTCCTACTTATCATCGTATTATTGTGTTTTCTCTTTTTTGTATGTTTTCGTATGTTGGCTCTCACCTAATGCTCCTATCTATCTATCCATTCACCGATTTTTTTGCGGTAGATCAATGGAAAATGGTTTATGCGATTCCTTTCATGTTGATATATAACAAGCAGAAAGGGAAATCTTTCAAATTGTTTTTCTATATGTACTATCCATTGCACCGTTATAGTTTGATAATAATTGATACTTTGTTTGCGTTGACAGCATAATACAATGAAAATCAGCGAGTCTTAATACAGGAGGAGAAATAGTATGTATGTTAAACGTTTTTTTTGCTTAGCGGTCATTAGTGGAATTCTCTTAAGTCAGCTATCCATGTTTGCTGGGGCGGTTCAAATCGAGGAGGTATTTCCAAAAGAGAATGTTCAAATCACGTATGAGGATGCAAAACGCCCTAATGAAGCTCCAATCCAGCCATATGCAACAAAAACAAAGCTCTTTTCGTTTGCGTTAACGGATGTATATGATATCGTAGCTACATATACCGACAAGATGGTTGCGAGGAAAAATATCACAAATGGTTATCTTCGTATGGAGGGAACAATTACAAATTCATCGAATTCCAAGCCTGTAAGAATTGGACTATGTGTTGCAAACGCGTCGGGCAATTATGTTAACAAACTTTCCGTGGATACTTTTGCAACCAACGAATGGGATTATGCCACTTGGCCCAAAAGCAAAGTTCCTACCTCTGCATGTCGAGCTTTTGTAAAAAACATCAGCACGAAAGGCTGGCTGAATGGTGATGTCTATGTCTATAACTCTAATATCTAAGAAATTTGCAATTATCCGGATTTTTTTCTTGCTGCTTTGCTTAGCAGCGCTCATGGGCTGCGAAAAAAGTAATGACACAGCAACAAATGAACTACCCGCAGAAGCTTCTGTCTGCGTAGAACAGTATGTGGAGTTAATGGAGGACAAGGGATCGCCTGTTGCGCAAGAATATGTGTATTTTGAAAATCAAACCTCCAAAGAAATGTTTGGAGAGGCCAACATGGCATTTGAAAAATATGCTATTGATGAAACTGAAAAAGTAAATGACAGGCTCTATGTACTTTCTTTTTCGGCAACCGTTGTTTATCGTTTGTCCGAGGACGACCCTGAAGAACCGGAGATTGTTCAGGAAGAAGGGTTCAACTATGTTGCAAACGTTGATGGCGAATGGAAGTTTATTTTAAATGCTGCGGATATCCCCGAATCGGTTCAAGACGGTTTTGACCCTGAAAAATATAAAAGCAATGATCCGGATATAATGTCGCCAGAAGATGTAATAATTGTATGAAAGGTTTGGGATTTATGATGGAAGGAGCGAAAGCATCTTTGCTGATGTAAGCTGAAACAAAAAGAGCGCCCGCCGCTCACAGCCTATGCTGTGGACGGCGGGCGCTTTCTCTGTAATCTAAAACAGCATAGCAAAGGCTGATTTAGGTTTTGTGAATAGTATCCAATTTACAAGTATTATAATTTAACAAATCTGTTCAGACGGTAGATTTACAACCATGATAAAAGAAAGTAATATAGGTCTATAATTTCCCTCGGAAAAGAGATGACTGTATAATGGCAAGACAGCAGTTAGCCGCCAGTCAGGCATCCGGGTCGTGTCAAGAATTTTTCGCACTTTAGTTCGCAGACTCTGTTATGAATGAAGTCAGCCAGCAATGGAGGCATCCTCAACGGTCGCCTCCAGATGCTTCATGTTCATGTACTTCTTGTTGCCCCACTGGGTGCCGGCTACATGGCGCAGCCGGGCACAGACCAGCATAAGGGCTGAGTTGCCGTCCGGGAAACTGCCCACCACACGGGTACGGCGGCGGATCTCCCGGTTTAGCCTCTCAATCACGTTGTTGGTACGAATACGGGTCCAGTGTTCACTGGGGAAATCACAGTAGGTCAACGTTTCCTCAATACCATTCTCCACCTTCTTGGCGGCTTCCTTCAGTTTCATAGAGCGCAGTTCCTCTACCACAGCCTTAGCTTTTTCTCGGGCGGCTTTCTTGCTCTCCTGAGCGTGGATCGCCTTGAGCATCTTGGCCACCAGCTTCACCTTTGAGCGAGGTGTGACAGAGAACACATTTCGGTAAAAATGGACGGTACACCGCTGGTATTTGGCCTCAGGAAATACCTCTCCCACGGCTTCCAGCATACCAAGACACTTGTCGCCAACAATGAGTTTCACACCGTTCAGACCACGGCCACGCAGCCACTGGAAGAAGCTGATCCAGCTGGCCTTATCCTCCTTCATGCCCTCTGCGGCGCCCAAAACCTCACGATATCCATCCTCATTAACCGCAATTGCCACAAGAATGGCTACATTTTCAAATTCTCCACCCCAATTGCGGCGCAGGTAGATCCCATCCACATAGACATATGGATACCGCCCACCTCGCAGAGGACGGTTCCGCCAATCTTCAATGTGGACATACGCTTTCTTATTCAGCTCACTGATGGTGGAGGGAGAGACTTTGCTGCCCCACAGGGCCTCAGTGATGTCCTCTACACGCCGGACGGATACACCTGCCAGGTACATTTCAATAAGAGCCTCTTCCACACTGCTCTCTCGGCGGCGATACCGCTCAATAATGGCAGTCTCAAAGGAGATTCCCTTGAGCTTAGGCACCTTGAGAGTGACATCCCCAGAAGTGGTGGTGAGGTTGCGGCTGTAGTGACCGCTACGGTAGCCCTGGCGCTGCTTGTTACGCTCGTACCGGACCGCCTGGGTTAGCTTCTCCGCCTCGGCCTCCAGAAGCTCATTGAGTGTTTCTTCTACGCTTCCACGTACAAGTTCCTTGAGCTGCCCCTTGATAACTTCCTCGTTTAGCTGTACAATCTTCTCGGACATGGTTTGCTGTCTCCTTTCGAATGGTGTGTCGCGACTTCATTCTACCAAAGATCTGCAAACCATGTCTTTTTTGTTTTTGCGAAACTTATTCTACCTGACCGGCATCCGGCTGTTTATTAGATGATATTGCAGGGATCCATGGCTGCTATGTTTCTGATTTGAAGTATAATGCCGCCCTTCAGCGGCTCGCAATGCTGGATTTATGCGCAATAGATGAAAATGATTATCCGCTATCCCAATGGCTGGACGCCGCACAGTATTTTATCGGGAACGGCGTGCAGTATTCCGGCATTGCGGAAATCAAAAATGCCATGCTGAAAAAATATAAGCATGCTGCAGACGGCGTCCCCAGCCCGGATGGCGCAGGGGCGGATGCAGGTGCAACACGGTTTGTCGATTGAAAAGGCATTAAGCAGGTTGCATCGCTTTGGGAAAGATGCTATACTTTTTTTGAACCTATTTACCTTTCATCGTCCCCTTATGAGGAATGGAGCCGGCGCATTGACGCCGGCTCCATTCCTGTTTTTCTGCGGCAATCAGATCAAAAACGCCGGCGCAACCTGCGCCGGCGCTTTTCCCAGATGCTGAATGGATGAGTTTAATGAACCGCAGCGCCGCCCCAGCCCCAGCCGCCGAAGCCGTAGTAGTTGGTCCAGGATTCCAGCGTATCTATTGCGCTGCCGCCTATGTTGGACATGATCTGCCCGTTGCCAAGGTAGACGCCGACATGGCCGGCATTCAGCCCGCAGCCGCATGTAGTACGCGAATTATATACCGCAGGGTCATTGTACACCATCGCGCCAACCGGGATGTTTGAGCTGTCATGGCTTACAACATTCGTTACCCTGTTTCGTCCGGCACAGCACCAGTTGTTGACCTGCACCCCAGCCGCACGGTATACCTGCTCCGCCCACATTTCGCAATACCCGGCAGGGGCCGTGATGCCGTAATTCTGGTAGTTCTGCGCGATCAGCACAATGCGGTTCTGTACATCGCTGCCCAGCGCGGCATGGTACTGCCGCACCAACAGGACATAAAACATATTGCCGTAGTTATAGCGCCAGCCGCCGTTTTTCGGGATGGATATCTCGTTCTTGTACGGCACCTTCACGCCGCCGGAATGCTGCCGCGAAAATTCCTCCGCCAGCTCGAAGCTGTATTTCTTCCCGTGTGATGCAACAAAGTCAAGGAACCCGCTGCCGTAGTTATACGCTTGGATCACGGAATCTTCATCGCAGCCGAGATTTTTCGCCTTGCGCACCAGCTGGGAGAAATATTTGCAGCCCTGATTGATAGACGCTTCCTTGCTGAGCGAGTTCGGCGGCAGCCCCATGGATTCAGAGGACTGCATCACATCTTCCAGCCGTCCGCCGCTCTCTACCTCAATGATCGCAAGCAGCGTGTCCACATAGTTGGATATGCCGTACATTGCGGCGTATTTTTCCACCAGTTCCCGGAGCGCCAGTACCGCGGCGGAAAAGCCCTTGCCGCCGGTCCCACTGCCCAGCAGCTGGACCAGTTCATCACGGTAATCCTCCAGCAGCTCGTGCAGCATCACGCGCTGGGATTTCATGAAATGGTACTTGTCCGCCGCCTGATCGGCGGATAAGCCGCCCACCCGTATATGCAGGATCCTGTCCCCATCCTCTGTTTTCGTGTACCATTTTGTATACGGGTTCATATCCATATACACCCCAGCTAAAATCTCACGCTGGTCGGGTCCCATCGTCATTGCATCGAAGCCGTCCTGCTCTGTCACCTTTACCGCAAACACAGCCAACACTTCCACGCTGTCCGCATAAGTACCCTCATATTCCACCCTGTCATAGCTTTCACCCGCCAGCGCAGCGGACGTCCACGCCGTCTGCGCCGCCATGTACGCCTGCTGCACGCTCTGCCCGTCCACGCCGATATTCTCGTCCGCAAACAATAGCCCAAGCGGCGAGGCAATGATGGTAAGCGGCGCGGCAACAAGGCTCACCACCAGAACCACCGCCACACCGGCCAGCAAGATTTTGCTCTTTGCCGCAGCGGCGACCTTACGCATCAGTTCCGTGACGATCTTGCGCACGCCTTTTTTCGCCGCCCCGCCCGCACCGCCTTTTTCCCCAAGACGCAGCTTCAGTTTGCGGACGCCGGCTTTCCGTGCGCGCAGCTGGTATTTTTTCAAGCCGTGCGCAGCCGTCCGGCTTCGCTGTGCGGCAGCGCTGCTTTGGTACGCCGTATCCGCCGCCTTCTGCGCGTGCGCACGGCGCATCAGCGCGCCCTGCCTTACCGCACCGCCATAAACGCTTTCCGCGCCTTTTGCCGCTTTGCCATATACGGTAGACGCCGCGTTTTTCGCCGCACGGTCGCGCGCCGTACCGTATACCGCCGCTGCGCTGCGCTGGTTTTTCTGGGTTTTCTGCCTGTTCAGCATCAACAGACGGCCGCGGGCAGGGCGGTACCGCTGACCCTTTTTTAACCGGACGCTGCGTACTGCGCGCTTTTTCTCCACTGCGGCATAGCGGAATGCGTACCGCGTTTTCCCGTCCGCGCCGCGGTAACGGCGCGCCACACGCCGGACGGACTTTTTTACCGCGTATTGCCGCGCCTTATCCCGTGCCGCGCCGTAAACCTTTTTCGCCGCAATGCCGCCGTATTTTGCAGTGGTGCGCATGGTAACGCCTGCCGCGCGTTTTGCACTGCCCGCCATCCTGTCAGACGCCCTGTTTACCGCCGCAGCATCCGCGCGCTGCCCCTCCTGCTCCAAACGGCGTTTCCCATCCCTGCGCTCCTGCATTTTCCGCACGGCTATGCGGACCATGTACGCTTTCATGGTCCGTTTTTTGTGCTTTGCCTGCGCTGGCGCGCTTTTCGCCGCGTATGCCTGCTGCTCCGCGCCCTGCCGCGTCCTGCTGCCGTACTGCGTGCTGGCCGCGCCGCTTACCGCTTTTCCGCGCTGCGCCCGCGCAGCGCCATACGACACCTTTTTCCTGTCCTCCGGCGTTTTGTATTTGTATGTAGCCATAGGGATATCACTCCCATTCGCCGGCCTTGGTGGTCATCAGACGGTATAACTCGGTGTGCTTCGGGATGTCGTTCTGGAAAGGGATGAATGCACTGCCGAACTTCATCAGCCCGCAGCCGGGGTCTGCGTTTTCCACATAAGAAAGCTGGGTATCGGAAATGTGCAGCAGCTCTGCCAGATCGGCGCGATCGGACGCGGACTGGGACAGCATGATAATGAATTCGCTGTTGGCGAACAGCCACCGCGCGTCCTTGCTCCGCAGCATTTCGCCCACGTTCTGCGTGATGCCTGTCATATAGGCGTTGCGCTTGCGCAGCCGTTTCCACATGCGCAGGAAGTAGCTGGTTGCAAACGGATAGCGGAAAAAGATTGAAAACTCGTCCACAAATACCCATGTCCGCTTTCCAGCCCGCCAGTTCTGCAGCACGCGGTTGTAGACAGATTCCAGGATGACCAGCATGCCAAGCGGCATGAGCTGCTCGCCCAGATCAAGGATGTTGTACGAGGTCAGGCGGTTATGCTGGTCTACGTTCGTCTCCTGCGAAAAAATGCCGAGCGAACCAGTGATAAACAGCTCTGCGGAAAGCGCCAGCTCCCTTGCTTCGTCCTCATCCTGCCCCCGCAGCATATTGTACAGGTCGGTTAAGGTCGGGGATTTCCCGTGATAGCCTCCGGCAATATAGCCTGCATACAAATCCTTGATGCATCGGTCTATGATAGACCGATGTCTGGCATTGACGTCATCCCCCATGATCTGTTCAAACAGGGACATGATAAATTCGGACTTATCCGCCAGCGGGTTTTTATCATTATCTGCATAGCCTTTTTCCATGTCCATTGCATTGATCCGCACGGAGGATGAGCCGGATACGTCGATCATCGTGCCGCCGAACGCGCCCACCATGGGCGTAAACTCATTTTCTGGGTCAAGGATGAGCACATCATCGTTCGTGGACAGGAGGACTTGGCCAATCTCCCACTTTGCGCTCATGGACTTGCCTGCGCCCGGCACGCCCAGACGGATGCAGTTGCCGTTTTTGAGCAACGCGCGGTTTGCCAAAATCATATTGCCGGATACCGCGTTATTGCCATAGCAGATACCGCCCGTCTGCTGGATCTCCTGCGCGGAAAACGGCGTCAAAATGCTCGCGGATTTGGTAAGCAGCGTGCGCTGCTGCACCACGCGGCGCAGCCCATAGGGCAGCACCGTGTTCAGGCCGATATCCTGCTGCCATTTCAGCGCCGCCAGCCCACAGCCATATCCGCTTGCCGTTGTCTTCAGCGTCTCGGTATCCGCGTCCAGCTGCTCCAGCGTATCCGCCATATGCACTACCGTCGTGGTAGTCATCATGATACGCTGGTCATTCTGCGTGGTTTCATCCTTGTAATTCTCTACCACCTCGCGCATCTGCTTGTACTCATAGGGGATTTCGGCGGAAAAGTTATTGTTGTTGTTCTGGCGCTGCTGCCAGCGCGTGATATCGGATTCCACCCGCATATCCAGCCGGTTCAGCATCTTTACCGCTTCCTGCGGATGCACCGGCGTGATATCAATGGACAGCATCATCTGGCGCGGCAGCTCCATCAGGTCATGCACCAGTTCATCGGACAGCATGGACGCATACTCTTCGATGAACAGCACACGGGCGAAACCGTGATCCAGTTCGATATAGTCTGCGTGGTAGCGCATTGCCAGCGGGCAGAACACATCTGCAAAATGCCTGCCGCTGCGCATCATATCCGCGACGTCGGCGTTTTTCATGCGGTGGTCCGGACGGAAAAAGTCATGCAGCACGCGGAACCGTTCCGTGTTGTCCAGCGGCTTTACCGCAGAGGAAAGGCGCTGCATCCCAAACGACAGGCTTTTCCCGGCGCGGCTGAAAAACATCCGCGCCTCGTTCTCGTTTTTGCGGTTTGCGGTCAGCGTCAGGAATTTCTCCTGCACAATGCCGTTGCTGCCCTTTGCCTTATCCATCAATACACGGTTCATCTCGCCGCGGTACCTGTCCAGCCCATCGTCCTTCTTTTTGTAGAAGATCGAACCGCTCAGGCTATCCTTGTTAAACAGCCTGTTTGCCAGTGTGATCTTCAGCCGGCTGTCCGCAGCAAGGCCGTTGAGGACGCGCCCCCAGGAGTCCAAAATAGAGGTTTGATCCTCCGGGCTTGCCACCGCATAGTTGATATCCGTAAAAGACCATGTCTTGCTGTATTCGGTTGCGCCTACCTGCCAGAGTGCGTCCGGGTATACCCGCTGGATGGGTACGATCTGCTGCACACTCTTCGGCAGGCGCACGGGGCGCGTTGGCAGCTGCACCTTGACCTTATCCTGCTTTTTTCTGAACATTCTTCATCTTCCCCTTTCCGGTATTTACAGGCTTTTTCTTTTTCTTCTTATCGCGTTCCCGCTCCTCTGCAGCCGCGCGGTGCAGCGTTTCGTACAGGCATACCGCCCTGTATACATACCAGCCGTTATGCCGGAATGTGGTGCGCAGCCACGCGCAGGCAAGCTGCTCAAAACACAGGCCATGATAGGACAGGAACCCTACCGCCGCCGGCAGTGCGGCGAGCAGGATGCACAGCACGCTCGCCGTTTCCTTGCCAATGAATGGGCGCAGCCCAAAATTCGCTGCGCCTGCAACCACCAAAGCTACAAAGCCCCATATCGTCTGGCGCATGCTCAGCCCCATGAACACGCCCTCGCGGTAGTTCCGTATTTCTTTATTAACCGGGCATTCCATGCCGTTTCAACCTCCTTCTTCTTTTCTTTACAATGCCAGCATATCTTTCACAACACGGTCCGCCGCGCTGACGATACCCAGCAAAATCAGCATCTGGAATATCACGCCGGCCATGTAACCCACCATCATACCGATGCTGCCATCACCAAAATCGACCGATGGCAGTTCGTTGCTTGATATAAAAGCGGAATACACGATACACGCCAGCACAACAACAGCAGCTTCCAGGCAAACACCGATAAAGCTCTGGATAAAGGTGCGCCCGTGCCGGCTGGTCAGTTCGCCGCCAAACGCGGAAAGCGGCAGCGGCGCCAGCGCGACATACAGGTATACGCGGAAAAACCGCCCATATACTTTTGTCAGCATCATCATGGACAGGCAGATAACAATGCCGGTAAAAACCAGCCCTACGACCCCTGAAATCACACTCTGGATGATGTTGGCGTCTTCCGCCGCCGTCCGTATTTCATCCGGCAGTGTGGCAGCTACTTCATGCAGGCTGCCAAGGCTCGCTGCTATGGAAGAAGTGATCCCGCCGGTGACCTCGAATATAAAATTGATAATTTCCAGCCCATAGGTGATCGCCGCCTGCGCGAGGACAAAGCGCAGGAACAGGCGGAACACCTGTTCCGGGTGCCGGAGCTCCCGGAACGAGGTGGACTGCTTAAAGAAGGACATCGCAAAGAACAGGATGAGCAGGCCATACCCGATACCTTGCAGCACAGAGAATATCTGCTCGATGGCAGGCCATATCGCGCCGCCCATAAATTCTTTGGGCGACTGCGTGACAATATCCCAGATTTGTGCCATGTAGCTGTTCCATGTCCCGAGCGCGCCCTCCAGTACATCTAACGCCCACATAGTTTTTCTTCAACTCCATTCTTGCTGTCAGCCGCCGGTGATAAGGTCCAGGATGTCCTTTGCGAACATGATCAGCAGGCCGCCTACCAGACACAGGATACCCTGTGTGCGCTGGGACGGGTCGTGCGACTGGATCGACATACCGACCTGCAGCACGCCCCAGCCGGATACCATCAGGCCAACCGCCTTGATGAGCGCAAAGATGAAATCCGAAAGCTGGTTGATCGCGCTCAGCGGGTCGGCGGCGAACGCGGGGATTACGGCAAAGCAGGCAACAGACGCAGCCAAAACGCCTTTGCGGTACAGGCTGCGCGTGCGGTCATATGCTTTTTTGCTTGCGAGAAGCATCGCCAGTTTTTTCATACGGTTTTTCATAGCAAAATTCTCCTTTTTGTTTCAGATGGAAAAATACTCAAATTCAATGCCGTCTACCATTTCTTTCCCCGCTTTCCATCCATCTGTCTGTGCGGATGGGCGGATTGGGTGACGCAGCGGCGGTATATAGGGTTTTGCTTTGCCGTCCGCAGTCAGCGCCAGCGCAGGGTGGCGCGTCAGGTCATACTTGAAATCGCATACCGGATGCTCGCCGCGGATAAAGAGCAGCGCGAATTTGTTGTCCAGCCCGCGCACCTCGTCTGGGGTCATCAGGTCATGGCCGGTCTGCTGGTAATTCCGCGTAAACGAACCGTGGCTCCCGCGCGTTTCACCGGTTGTGCGCGTATCAATGGTTTCTTTGCCAAGCAGTTCTGACACATATTTGTGGGTCACCTGCTCGTTGCCGCCCAAATAGAGGAAGGTATCGCAGTTGCCTGTGACGTTCTCCCATGTATCCTTATACATCCCCTTGAGCTGCGCGATGTTTTGCAGGATGATCGTGCAGGAAATGTTGTATTTCCGGCAGGTGGAAAGCGTCTGCTCAAAATCCTCCGGCAGCGGCACGTTTGCGAACTCGTCCATCAGGAACCGGACGTGTACCGGCAGTCTGCCGCCGTGCTTCTTTTCCGCACATTCGTACAGCTCCTGGAATGCCTGCATATATAGCATGCTGACCAGATAATTAAACGACTTGTCATTGACCGGCGTGATAACAAAGATCGCGCGTTTGCGTTCGCCAAGGGATGCGAAATTCATCTCGTCTGTATCCGTGATGTCCTGCATCTCGTCCAGCAGGAAATACGCAAGACGGGAGGTTGCCATCTGGCGGATCGTATCGCGTGTCTTTTCCGGGCTGGTAAGGAACGGCTTGTAATACTGCACGGCAATATGGTTCTCGCCCTTTTCCGCTTCCAGCTGCAGGAACAACTGGTCTGTGGGGCTTTGGGGTCCTTTCTCTTCCGCAGCTTCCGCATTGTTGAGCAGGTACATGACCGTGCCGAAGTTTTTATCTTCCTCCGCGCCTTCGTGGTAAAGGTACAGCATCAGCGCGGTGATCAGCGCGGTTTCCGCCTTCTCCCAAAACGGGTCGCTGCTGTTTGCGCCCTTTGGTGTGGTGTTGCGGATCAGCAGCGTAACCAACCGGATCACATCCGCATCAGAGTGGATATAGTCAAATGGGTTATAGCAGTCTGAGCGCCGCCTGTCCGAGAGGTTGAACACCTTAATGTCATATCCGCGCTTCAGGAGCAGCGGCGCGCAGTCCCGCAGCAGCTCGCCCGCGGGGTCGCACACAATATAGGAACAGTTGGCCTGCATCAGCCCCGGCTTTGCGAGCGAACGCGACTTGCCCGCGCCCGAACCGCCTACCACACAGATGTTCAAATTGCGCTGATGGCGGTAAACATCCAGCCCGATGCACACATTCTGTGTTAAGGGGAAATTCATATCACACGGCAGGCGCAGGGCCTTTTCCGCCTGCATCTTTTCCTGTTCTTCCGGCGTGGGCCGCTTGATATGCAAGCGCACGGGGAGGGAACGGAAGAAAGCGGCAATCTTCGATATCCGCGCTTTCAGGCGCTCCATAAATTTGGCGTGATACCGGTACTTTGCGCAAACCTGTTTTGCCTTGCCCCATACCGCAGAACCGTACTCCTTTCCCGGACGGCGCTTGCCCTGCCCATCCACGAACAGCAGCACGGCCACCAGATAAACCAGTAAGGCAATGAGTACAGCCCGCAGGCTGTACTCATTGATCACAATATGGAACGGCGTATCCATACACTGTGTCAGCGCATCCAGCCATTCGCCGACTGACCGCCCCGGCGCTGCCGCGCTGCCGCATAGCAGCCCGAACCACAGCACAGGGATGCCCAGCGCCACCCATAGGGCTGCGCCCGGCGTAGTGTTCTGATCTGGACGCATGGCAGTTACCTCTGGTAGCTGGACGCGGTCATAATGTCAGCATACGCCCAGTGGCCTTGCGGCACATCCGTGTAATAGACGCCGGACAGGTCGCTGGACGCAAGCGTGCGCCCCATCACGCGGTTGACCACTGCCGCTGCTTCCGCGCGGGTGATCGGCGCATCCGGGCGGAATGTGCCGTCCGGATAGCCATTTACCCAGCCGCGGCCGGCGCAGTATGCAATGGCGTCCGCTTCCGGCGTCCCGGCGTACACGTCGTAAAACCGTGCCGTGCCTTTATAACCGCCGGTCGTGTCGAGGCGGTACATCATTTCCACAAATTCCGCACGGGTGACCGACGCATAGGGCCGGAAGTACGAGGTATCCACGTCAACGACGCCGCCGTACACAAAAGCGTCCAGCGCATCCGTGTAGTAATCATCCGTCTGCACATCGCTGAAGCCGGCAGGGGGATAATCCGCATCCGCGTCTGCGTCCGTCATACGGACGAGCAGCTGCACCGCTTCTGCGCGCGTCATATTATCCTCCGGATGGAACTGCGTGCCATACCCAATGAAAAACGGCGACCTTACAGACCGGTCAATGGAAATCTTCCCATTCGAACCGCTGCCGGAGGAAACCTTTTCCGCTTCTGCCGAAATGGTTACATCCGCACGGACATTATCCACATAGACAGTCACCGTGCCGTTATTGCTGCGCTCCATGTCATATGCGATGCCATCAACGGCAATGATAGATGCGCCCGCATAGGCCGTTTCGGATTTGGAGCCGATTTTCAGCGTCACAGTATCGACCGTATAACCGCTATCCGGCTTGATGGTGAATTTCACATCCTTGCCATGGGATACGGTCGAGCCGGTATTTTTGCTGATCGTCAAATTGTTCGACTTTTGGATTGTTACACTGTGGCTGGTATTGATTCGGCTTGCCGTCGCAGATACACGCACCGGCTTATCAATATCGGTCACATAAAGATGCGTAACACCATCCTCATCGGTGGTCATGCGGTATGTTTCGCCGCTGACGCGGATCGAAGTCTCATCTGCATCTACGGTTTGGCTGCTATCGCCAATTTGCAGCGTAATACGGTCAAGCTCGTACTTATCTTCGTCCGTGACATAAATATCAAAATCTACATCCGTGCCAACCTCTACGCTGCTGCCGCAATTCTTGTCGATCTTCACCCCGGTACCGGCAGAGGTTGTCACCAGCAGATTATCACTGTCATAGACGCTCTCTGCGCTCACGGTGATATTGCTCTGCAGATCGGTAAGGTATACCGTGCAGGCGCTGCCGCTGCCGGATACGCGGTATGCGTTTGTCCCGACAAACACCGTATTGGTGTTCGGGGTGCTGTACGCAGTTTTTCCATCCGCTTCAAGGGTCAGCGCGTCGATGGCATAGCCCCGGTTTGCGGAAAAAGACACCGTGTAATTGCTCCCTTTTTTGACGATATCCTTGGACACCTCGCTGCTGATGCCACGCCCGGCATGGACTGTAACCAGCACCTCATCACTGTCCGGCTCGCGCTCAGCTGTTTTCAGCTCGATTGCAGCCGGGCTGGTGACGCCACCGCAGTACACAGTCAGCATACCCTCAGCGTCCATGGTGAAACGGTATCCCTGCGACTGCACATCGCAACCTTTGGAAAGCGCGACGATGGTCTTGTTTTGGCCAATCGTCAGGTCTGCTCTGGTAATGCAATACAGATTGCCGTCCGGCCTGGCTGTCATGGTGTAGGCTTCGCCCTTGCCCAGCTTGGTCAAACCAGACGATACGGTTGCGCCGCTCTGTGATGTGGCTGTAACCGTGTATTCCGAGCTGACGGCTTCTGCAGATAACGTGATGTCATCCTGTGCTGCAGGAATGGAAACCGTTGCGCGGATCACGCTCGTTCCCTGTGCGTCGATCTTGCTTTCGTATCGGATGGGATAGGCCGCGCCGTTCAGGGACAGCTCCCTGTCCATTTTCCCCACATCCGCATAATCCGTGTATGTCTCGTCCGTAAGCACGAGCCGCGTCAGGTCGTACCCCTCCTGCGGCGCAAACACAAAGGTTTTGCTGCTGTCCTCCACGCCAATCACATGGCGTCCTACAGACGAGACGGTATACCCTGTGCCGTTCTGCGCGGTGACGATACGCTCCGTCTTTTCATCGGACTGCATCACGGTCAATCCCTCCGTACTGCCGCCGGGGGCCGCTGCAACGGACGCCGGCGGGGGCGTCCCATCGCCGGGGAGCGGCTGGCCTGCTGCAAACGCCGCAGCGGTCTGGCTGAGCGCCAATGCCGCGGACATCACCGTGCTGATGATCCTCTTTTTGCTCATAACGCATACTCCTTTTTTTCTGAAATAAAATATGGGCGCATAGTGAACCATGCGCCCGTATATGGGGGCTTATGCTGGCAGCATTACCAGCCTGTCTGCGGCAGGACGGGCTTTGTAACCCGGTATATTGTCGTAGTCCATGCGTCGTTGGACATGATCCACTGCTGGTTGTGCAGCCCGCCGACGTCCGCCTTATTGACAAACGCCGTGCCGGCAACGGATGAACGTACCGTGCCATAGACATGCGGGTTTTCCACGCAGCGGAAACCTGCGGGGACATTGCCGAACACAAACATGAAATCTGTTACGACCTCGCCGGACTTGAGGCCGAGCACGGTGGGGTTGGCCTGAATGGTGCGGTTCTGCGCCGTGGACAGGTTATCCGCGAGCGTACGGTAATCGCGGTCCAGGTTCGTGCGGTACACGATCTTGTAACTCAGCCGCGCGTTGTATGTGCCGGTCACGATCTTGTCCAGCGTCACCGCCTGATACGGCAGCGTGTCGCGCCAGTAGAACGACTGGAGCTGCACCGTGGAATTGTTTGCGATGTGCGACACCGTCCAGTGGATCGGCTGGCCGGGGACAACCTGCTTCGGGCCGCTCTTTGCAATAGAGACATTGGTGTACACGCTCTCATTGAGCACTTCCAGCCGCACAATCTGGCTGGGGAACTCGATTTCCGCTTCAAAGGTTTCACCGGATGCGCCATAGTACGGCGGCGCTTTTGTCTCTTTGACCGTATAGCGTCCCAGCGGCAGCAGCTTGGAAACTGCGACGCCGCGCTCGTTGCTCACAATGGTGTCCACGACGTTGCCTGCCTTATCGTAGATCTCAAAAGTCGCGCCCTGCAGGAGGGTGCCGGCTGGCAGGCCGTTGATCGGGTTATCGTCCTTGGACTTCTTTGTGATCTGGATCTGGCCCTGCTGCGGCGTGTTTTCCCATACGATTTCCGTCGTTTCGCCCTTGGACACACGGAATGTGCGTTCCTGCTCATCGCGGATGTAACCGGGAGCCGCCTGCACCTCTTCGGCATAATATTTTCCTTCTTCCAATTCCTTCTCCAACTCAATGTATCCGTCACTGTCCGTGGTGTACTCGCCGATCAGGTTCTTGTGCGCGTCTTTGATGATAAACCGCACGCCGGGGATGCCTTTTTTCGTCACCGCATCAATTTTCTTAATGCGCACACTGGACATCTTCGCATTCTCAAATTCAACCGTGGCCAGCTCCCCGGCTTTCACAATAACGTTTTTGGATGTGCTGTCTAACCGGTAGCCGTCCGGCGCTTTGATCTCGGTCACGACATACACGCCGTCCTCCAGACCGGAAATGTTGACCAGGCCGGAGGAATTGCTCGTATATTCGCCGACCAGTTCGCCCGTGGCTTTTTCCACACGGAATTTTGCACCCGGTAGTGCTTCGCCAGTGTCCTTTACGATTTTGCGAATCTGCAAACCGTATGCCTTTTTGTTGGTGAATACCAGCTCCATACTGCCGCCGTCTTTGATCTCAAAGGTCTTAGGCGTGTCCTGCAGGATGTAACCGTCCGGCGCTTTGATTTCAGTCACGATATAGCTGCCTTCCGGTAAACCGTCCAGCGTGATAACGCCGTTTGCGTCGGTTTCGGCTTCCTTAACAAACTCACCATTGGACTTAGTAATCTTGAACACGGCATTTTTTAGCGGCTGACGGGTATCCTCGTCGATCTTCTTAATGGTGAAACCGCCCTTTTTCGTGTTGGTGAACGTGACCTCATAGGTCTGTCCGGCACGGATTTCAACCGTCTTGGGTGTTTCGTCGATGGCATAGCCGTCCGGCGCGGAGATCTCTGTGATGATGTATGTGCCGGTATCCAGCTCCGGCAGATGGATTACACCGTCCGCATCGGTCGTGACGCTTTCACGCACAACCGAGCCGTCTCCGCGTGTGATCTTGAATACAGCGCCTTGCAGCGGCTTCTTCGTCTGGCTGTCGATCTTTTTGATCAGCAGACCGGGCTTTTTGGTGTTCTCCAGCGTCAGGGTATAGGTTTTACCCTCCTCCAGCGAAACAGAGTGCGGTGTATCGTCGATCAGGTAGCCGCCCGGAGCGGTGATTTCCGTTACAATGTAGTCTCCAGCTTCCAACCCTTCAACGAACGCAGTACCGTCCTCGCCGGTGATAATATCCTCCTTGACCACATCACCATTTGCCTTGGTCAGCTTGAATACCGCATCTTTCAGCGGCTTGCGTGTTTCTGCATCAATCTTCTGAATGAGCAGACCGGGCTTTTTGGTGTTCTCCACGGTAAGCTCGGTGTCCTTGACCGTCGTATGCTCGATCTCCAGCACTTCATCGTTCAGGATGTACTCTTTCAAAGTCTTGACTTCCTGCACTTTGTAAGTGCCTGCGGGCGCATTTTTGATCTCAATGCGGCCATTTTCATCCGTGGTGTAATCGCCCAGCAGCACGCTATCCCGCCAGATTTTGAACTGTACGTCTGCCAGCGGCTCTTTCGTCTCGCTGTCGATCTTTTTCACAATGAAAGATTTCTGCTCGACGTTGTCCAGCGTCAGCACCAGATCGCGGTCTGTCGTGTGTTCGCCCTCCAGCACGACCGTACTCAGTTCATACCCAGCCAACGTATGCCGTTCCACAAATTTGTATGTGCCGGGGTCTGCATAGTCAATGGTAAACGTGCCGTCCGGGCCGGTCGTGAACATACCGATGCTCTTGCCGTCCTTGAAGCCCTCAAATACAACACCCTGCATCGGTTTGCCGGTATCAAGGTCAATCTTCTTTACGATAATATCCTTTTTGCGGGTATTGGGAATCGTGAAGAACGTCGGGTATTCACTGTTATTCTCAATCGTAAACGTCTTTTCATTGATGATGTACCGTGGATCAGTTACGACCTCCTTGGCCTGATAAGTACCCGGCTCTGCATACGGAAGCCAGATACGGCCATTTTCATCCGTGGTGTAGTTGCCCAGCAGCTTACCGTCTTTCCAGATCTCAAAGGTGACGCCTTGAATCGGCTTGTGCGTTTCCTCGTCGATCTTGTAAATACCAAAGTGTTTCTTAATGGTATTCTGGAAAATCAGCGTGGGAATCTCCGCCTGATCGCGAATCAGCTCTACAGTCTGCTCCGGGGCATCCAGATTGTAGTGTTCTTTATCACCGTCTACCTCAACAACACGGTATGTACCGGGCTGCAGGTTTTCGATCATGGCTTCGCCGTTCTCGTCTGTGGTAACAGAAGTGAGCTTGGCGTCATTGTAGTACACATCGAACTTCCAGCCCTGCAGGGGGACTTTGGTATCCTTGTCCTGCTTGATGATGCGGATGGACAGTTTCTTCGTGTTCGGGACGTTGACTTCGCGGATGATCTGCGTGGGGTCTGCGGACGGGTCAATGTAAACCTCATGCTCTACTTCGTCCTTTAAGTAGCCCTGCGGCGGTTCTACCTCAACCACCTGATAGAAGCCCTTGGGAAGATTGTAGACCTTGGCATAGCCGTTGACGTCGGTCTTGACCGTCTGCAGCACCTGACCGTCGCGGCGGATCTCAAAGGTAGCGCCCGCCAGCGGCTCCTTGCTGTCCTTGTCGTACTTGTAGATCTGGATACCGGGCAGCGGCGCATTCTTGAAAGTAAGCGTTACATCACGGGTATTATCCCAGCTGAAGGTCTGAATGTCGGCACCATCCGTGGCGTAGCCTTCCGGTGCTGCGATTTCATACACTTCAAAAGAGCCGGTAGGCAGGTCGCGGCCTTGGATTGTGAACTCGCCCAGCGCGTCCGTGGTGTAAGTGTTGACAAAATCGTTGTCAATGCCCTTGACCTCGAATTTTGCGCCCATCAGGTTGCGGTTATCCGCCGAACTGGTCTTATGCACCTTGAAAACGTGGTCATCGCTGTTGGCAAAGGTGTATTCCACTGTACCGCCCTTGCTGCCCGTGTTGATGACCTTGGACGGGAGCAGCTGATAGCCCTCCGGCGCTGCGGTTTCCTTAACGGTTACATCGGTATTCAGTGGTAGCTCTGGAAACACCGCTTCGCCATTACCATCTGTTGTGGCCTCACGTGGTTTTTCAATTCCTGCGTAAGTGATCTGGAACGTGCATCCTGCCAGCGGTGCACCGTTCTCATCTGTTTTTAGCACACGAAGCCGTACTTTATCATCCGTTGTATCTTGCTCTGCAAAACCAACTGATGCACTCAATTTTTGCACCGCCGGTTCCACCATGATGACCGGCTGCACGCCCGAACTGGTAGTGCTGGCCGAATACACGTTATATCGGTCTGCGTTCATGCTGACAAAAAACTGGGTCTCCAACGGCGTGCTGGCCGCGTCCATCTGTTCAGCGGTTGCTTTGGGGATGCAGAACAGGAACGTCTCGCCATAGGCCATGTCGTTGCCGTTCTTGTATAATTCCTTATTGCTGGTAACATTGGACAGCGTGAGACGCTGCGAGCCGCTGTCATCTATGCTTTTATTGCCCTGCGCATCCATGAGGAACGCGCCAGACGGCACGTTGTCCGCGCGGACGAAAATCTGGTTGCCGCGCACGAACGTAGCAGAAGCCGCCGCCATAGGCAGTACCATGTATGTCTGGCCATCAATCTGCTTCTCCGCAAACGTACCACCAGATACGATGCTGCCGCCGATGTCGATCGTACCGGTCTTTTGTGCGGCGGGGGCGTATTCGGTATTGCCGGGCGTGTAATTGATGGTAGCACCAACCCATGGTGCATGGCCTTTACCATTTGGCCCCCAAGTGTTGTAGAACTCATTACCATACTCCAGCATTTTAATAGCGGCAAACAACGTCAGCGCTTCGGATGTGGAGCTGGCGCTGAGCGTCTTGCCGGCAGCGCGGTAGCCAAGCGATGTGGAGCTGACGTAGCTCACGCCGAAGTTATTGTTGGCCGCAATCTGCGCGTCTCCCAGTGCGCACCAGATCGCCGCCTGTGACGCGCTGAAATACATATCCGCTGTGAAGTTCTCCTTGGTAATGGGCGCACCCGCGAAGGAGATAAATGTGTCCAGCGTCATGCGGGCGTCACTGCGCACGGCTACGCCGTACACGTGCATGTCCGATACGCGGCTGGTAACGGTATACGGCATACCGCCCGTACCCGGGTTGCCCTTGCTGTGATCTGCGCAGTATGCGCGGATCTCCGTGCCGTCTGACGCGGTGGTAAACATGGGCCAGACATTGCGCGGCGCGCCGTTCTGCTGGAACCATGCTTTATGCACGCCGCGGTCTGCAATGTTGTACACTTCGCCTACGTTGATCGTAATAGCGGACGCTTTGTTATCTTCCTCCGCCAGCGGCATGATCCCGCTGTCCACTGCACCGGCCAGCGGCGCGCTGGTGAGGAGGGTAAGGGCGGACAATGCGCCTGCCGTAACCCGTTTGAATAAGTTCCGTATCATTTTTTCCTCTCCTTTGTCTGGAATAAAAAAAAGCCGCCTTTCAAGGATGAAAGGCGGCGCACGCTGATGAATATTCACTTTTTTCATGATCTGATTAAAAGAAAAGAGCGATTAGGAGAAAACCTAATCGCTCTTTATCCCTAATTTTTACTTACATTAAGCAAATACCTGACAACAATAAATGCTTCCTGTCGATCCTACTGCATATCCGATACCTATTCTGGTAAAATCCTTATCCAGCAATGTATTTCGATGGCCTTCGGAAGTCATGAAGTTATTCATATGCCGTTCTACAACATTATTAAAATCACTGCTTCCGCCTGTAATATTTTCGCCACCTGCAATATCGTTGGCAGAAACACCAATGCTGTCAGCAAATTCTTCAATTTCATCCCATGTGGTATGTCTAAACTCCGTGGTGAGATGCTTTGCCCACCACTGCGCTCGTTGCATGATATTGGGGTCAATTTCCAGCTCAGCAACACCGGCCTTGCGGCGCTCCTCATTGATGGCCTCTACCATTTTCAGTTCCCAAGCACGGAGCATTTCTTCGGTTACAGCCGGAGTATCGTTGTTATCGCTGCCGCTTGTGACTTCCTGACCCAGCGCCTTGCGCAGCTCGTTCGCCCAGAACATGTTTACCGGATTATCGTCGAACGATACTGCATCCACAGGCGCGCCGGTCATCGCGTCCAGCGCGGCGATAACGTCCTCTACCGTGCCGTTCGATTTGCCCGTGATGATCGGCGCATACTGCTTGGCGGTCGTGAGGTATTTGCTCTTATCCCAGTTGCATTTAATCATGGCCTGATTAAACTCTGCCATGGTTTTGTTCCACTTCGTGATGGCGCTGCCGCTGGCAGACGTTGTGCTTTCCGTGTACGGCGCATCCGTGTCAATGCGGACGCTTGCCGTCGCATTGTCATAGCCCACGCCGAAATTCACCTGCTTGCCGATGTCGCGCAGCTTCACATAGTTGTTGCCGTCGATCTGGTAGGCGGTCATGTTGACCTGTACGCCATCCACCGTGATACGCTGGTCGCTGATCTTAGCCACCGCGCCGCTTGCCGCCGTGTCCGAGATACCCTCGGTGCTGGGGGTGATGCGCGCTGTGCTGATCTCAACGGTCTGCGTCTCGCCGTTCCACTCCACGCCGAAGCCTACGAGCGTACCAATATCGCGCAGTTTGAAATAATTGTTGTCCGCTATATTGTAGCCCGTAGGATAGACGCGGGTGTTATCGACGTAAACCGTCTGCCCTTTTTCACGGGTGGGAACAGCTGCTACCGCATTGGCAGCACCAGCAAACGGTACTAAGCCGGCTACCATAGCCGCGCTGAGCGTCGCTGCAATAATGTTCTTTTTCATATCTGAAAACCTCCGTTCCGGTCTGGCTTTTATCTCTCTTTTGATATTTTTATTATAGCAGACGCTTGCGAAACCGTCAATGGAAGCACATATAATTAAAACAAAATATATGCTTTAACAATTGTTTTTGCGTGTTTTATCAGATATATTGAACAAATCACAGGTTGTGGATAACTTTAAAAATCCGATGCGGTTTTGCCCGTTACGGCCGCATGGTCACACCGCAGCCGCCTGTACGCACCAGCGGTAGGTCTGCGCCTGATCGGGTACGCAGGTGACAAGCGTCAGGATGTTTTCATTCGTGGGGTTGAGGACGTCAACCTCATACTTGGAGATCTTGCGCACGCTGTAAACCTCGTAGGTGCGGGTGCCATACACGGTCGTATAGGTGATTTTCGAGCCGGCAGGCAGGTTCCAGATTCCAGCGAAATAACCGTAGCTGCCTCTGTTGTGGCCGCAGAACCCAACATTGCCGTCCCATGCGCTGGTGCCTTCAAAGTGCGCCACACCCAGCCGCAGGTTGCTTACCGTTTCGCCGTCGTACACTTTCTTTGTCACACCGAGCGCAGGGATGGACAGCGTGCCGATACTGCCGTCTGCATAGGCCATACCGTCCACTGGGGTGTAGCCCGACCCAATGGCAGCATCCGCGCCGCCACCTGTATAGCCGCCCATACCGCCGGTTGTGGTATTGTCGTAAATCGGCTCGCTGCTCACCGTACTGCCCTCAACATCAGGCGGCATGACGATCGTGCCGCTGCCGCCTGTCACTGTGCCGTTTTCCGTCACACCCGGCGTAAAACCGGCCTGTGTACTGTGCGGGAACATCGGCTCTACACCTGAAATATCCGGCGTCAGCAGTTCACCTGTGCCCAGCACATCCGCAGAAGCAGACCCGAATTCGGGCGGCACAAAGGCACTGTCTTTGCTGATGTTGACATTAACCTCATCGTCACCGATTACCGTCACCGGCTCGGTTGATGTCGGCTTGCCAAAGTTGCCGCTGGATGGCGCATCGTATGTATACGAAAGATTAGCCGCCCAGGCCGGGGTACTCATCATCGCCATCGCCATCATCCCGCACAGCGCGCGGCGGACCGGCGGGTGCAGCATCCCCGTCCTGCACGGGTTCCGGAGGCGGCTGGGTTTGTCCGGCCTGTTCAGCGGCGTCCGGCTCTCCCGCCCATTCCTCCGCATCAGCCCATTCCTCTTCCGGCGGTGCAGCCAGAAGCATGGCAGCCTGCTCTGCTTTCCGCTGCCTGCGGCTGCGGATCGCGGCTTTGATCTTCTCCAAAGGTCCAAAGATGTACTGTGCCTGCCGCAGTTCTTCCTCTTCGGTCCGTTTCTGTTTTTGCCTTTCACGCAATTTCATCTCCGTTTCCTTCATCGTCTGCTGCGCTTTGTCCCGCGCCTGCGCCGCCATGGCCTGCATCTGCGCCATCATGCGCCTGCACGCAGGGGGACGGAGCGCAAAAATCATCATCAAAATACCAAACACGGCGCACAGCACCCAGCTGACCGGCACGCTTCCTGCGCCTTCCTCCAGCGGCTGCGCATCCTGTCCCTGCGGCAGAATGCCGGTCAGGTCAGGCGGCGTGAGATCCTCTTCCGGCTCAATCACAATGGGTTCGCCGCGGAAAACCGCGATATACCGCATACAGTCGTTGTTCCGGTGCGATACCTCGCCCGCATAGGTGGCCGTCACCGTATAGCCCGTCGTGCGGCTGGAGGTAGCAGTGCCGGTATAGGTCACAACTGCTGTATAGGTAGTTTCCATTGTACCGAGATTGTCTGTTTCCTCGGTTTCAGGCGTCCATTCGATATCACTGAATGTCAGCGTGTGACCGTTATCCTCAATCGTTTTGGGGATATCCGTCATATCCATTTCCGGCATATTGGGATATTCCCGCGTTGCGGATAACGGCTCGGACACGCTTTCCGTACCCGCCGCTTTTGTGGAGATACTGGAAACATCCAGATATGCCGTGCCGCTGTAGCCATCATCTGTTGTGACCGGCTTGCTTTTCGGCAGCAGCGCCATCACATCGTTGGAATTGTCCGACGTAGAGGATACTGTCACAGTTTCCGAGTGCATCTTACGGTCTATATCCGGCATTTCAATGCGTAGGATATCCTCCAGCACATAGTGCATCCCGCCGCGGTCAAATTCCTCCTGCGGAATTTGATCCGGCGATACAGTTTTAGGCACATCGTAGATCTTTTTGCAGGTAAGGCCGTCCGAACTCATCTGCACGTCTACCGGATAGTAAGCCGGCTCCGTTTGTATTTCCGCCGTGGTTTTTTCCTCGGCGGTTTTTGCATCCGTTTTTGCCATGCCGCTCTCGGCAGCAGCGACCGTTTCTGGCTGTGCAGCGGGGGCGGCATCCGCCGCGAGCGCCTGCACCGGTGATGCGCAGGCAAGCAGCAAGGCGGCGGACGCGCAAAATATCCTGATCTTCATTTTCCTCATCTCCTGTTATCTGTCCGGTGTCTTTGGCAGTTTCGGTCTCGCAATGTGTTTGCCTGGCTGCTTTAAGTGCTGCGGTTCATGGACGGCGCGCTCCCTGATCCCTGCGATTTTCTCTTTTACGGACTGTCTGCCATCGCGGCGCGGCGCAGCCTGCCTGTCCGCTGTTTTGTCCCCGCTGCGCTCCGGCATGCCGAGCGCCCGGGCAAGCTCATCCTGCACCGCGCGGAGCACCGCCCGGCATTCTTCCGGGTTTGCACCCTGCTCCATCGCGGAGCGGATGCCGGTAAGGCTGGACAGCATCCGCTCCGCCTGCGCGCGGTCAATTGTAGCAGCTGTACTCGTCCGGGGCGCGGCCTGAGCCGGCGTCCCCTGCATCATCTGCGTCATCGTTGATTCCGGTCCGTGCTGCGTCCCACTGCCGGATGTCGGCAATGCGCTTTCGGACGGACCGGTTTCCGCGTTTTTTTCACTCACCTCTGCCGTAGCACCAACTTTCTCCCGCACCATGTTTACCAGCTTTGCATCCTCTTCCCGTACAATGACGTCCACTGTATCCGGATTTTTGGGGTCTCGGACAAAAGCGCACATCACGCCATGCTCTTTTGCAGTTTTTATGAATTCCTGCATTTTTCCTGCTGCCAGCGGAAAACTGGTGGGCGTGCCGGATTGGATTATCTTCTCAATATCCGTCTTTCCCGCGATCTGCTTCTCGTTGCGGAGCACCGCCACGAGAAGCGCCGCGAGATTGACCGCGCCCTTCGCTGCGAGCTTCACTGCGGATTCGGTCACCATGAGTTCCATGCGGAGCATCTGGTCCGCCGCCGCGCTTTCTGGATTCATATTGCTTTCCTCCCATCGTTTTCGCGTGGATTGTTTTTTCTTCTTTTAACGCTGCCGCCAGCTTTGCTTCCATTGCCGGGGCGGCATTCTGTATTGCGGTGCAAATGCGCTGCTGCTTTCGCAGGTCGCGCAGCGTATTTGTGATCTGCCCGGCCATGCTGCGGATCTGCTTTTCCTCCGCCCCCGGCCTGCGTAGGTCTGCATACAGCCGTGCGCGCCGGTCTGTCAGGATATCCACTTCGTTTGCCAGTGCATCCGCATACATGGACACATCTTTTGCGGTTTGCAGATGATTGTCCCGCAGGAAATAATACTGCGCGGCATACCGGTTCAGCTTTTTGAGTTCCGCCATCAGCTCGCCGCGTACATAGCGCGGCGCTTTGCGTTTTTTCACTTTGCCCAGCATGTAGAGGTACCGCCAGTACAGCGCCCGGAAACCGCGCAGTTTTTTCCTGCTCCTGGGCGCGGGGGTATGCGGCTGCACGCGGTATTTTTTCCGCTGCCGCCCGTCCTGCCACTGCGTGCGGAGCTGCCGGATATTCCGGTCTACCACGCCGCGCTGCGCCTCGATGCGCTCTGCAATGCGCCGGGGGATGTATTCTTCCCCCAGCGACCGCAGGCGGATAAACCGCGCCGCCTGCGGGTGGCGGACTGTGATGTATTTCCGCCGGTCGTTGATGCGGATCTCATACCCGCGTGCGCGCAGCATATCCCAGAATTCGTTCAGCGTATGCGCCTGCGCGATGACAATATCAATGTCCTCCCGTATCATCCCACGGACTGTGGGGCGGTTCTCCTGTTCCGCGCGCCACTCCGCATAATGCTTCCCGGCTTTGACGCGGGGCGCATCGATCACGGACAATCCATGCGCGCGGCAGATTTCGTCCGATATGCCGCGCAGTTCATAGAGAGTCTGCGGCGTGGAACGGTACTTGCGGCCATCCACAAACGACACGGAATTGACGATGATGTGATTATGTAGATGGGGCTGGTCCGTATGCGTCCCGATCACCACTTCAAACCGTTCGCCAAAGCATCGCTCCACAAATTCCAGCCCAATTTCATGCGCCTGCTGCGGCGTTACTTCTCCCGGTTTGAAGGACTGGATAAAAAGATAACCCAGCACTTTATCTTCTTTCCCAAAATATTGTTTTGTGCGGGTCATTTGCTCATAGGCGTCATCGCAAAAGCAGTTTACTGCATCTGTCAATGTATCGGGCAGACCGTTGAGGTTAGGGAATCCCTTGCAGTAGGTTTTCTGCGGATTGAGCGTATACTTAATTCGGTCGTCCAAACGCGAACGGATCGCGTATACCTTCAGCACTGCCATTACATCAGGCGCTCCAACTGTCCTTCGATTTTTTCCTGTTCTGCCGCGAGCTTTGCCAACGCTTCCCTTGGCACGTTGCCGGAGATATGCGCCAGCTTGACGATCTGGTTTACATTCCGGCCAACGCCGCGCACCTGTTTCTGCACATCCCGCAGCACTTCCAGCGGGATAGTTTTTACCTCGGAACTGGTGAGCATCCGGCGAAAATACTCCGACATTGACAGGTGCGTTACTGCAATTTTTTCTTTTAACAATGCAAGTTCCTCACTATCCAATCGGATAATGATTTGATTTGAACGTTTCCGCATTTTGTTTTTCTCTCCGTTCCGTCCGTCTGGGGGTTTTAGGGGGCTTTGCCCCTTAACAAGCTGCATTTGGATAGCCAAATGCTATGCTTGCGAATGCACAAGTTTTTAGTTAGCTAAAGCAATTTCGCGCGTCTCGCGCGAAGGCGGCGGCTGCGCATTCTGCTGAAGCTTAACACGGAGCTGGTCGTTGAAATCCTTTTCCTGCGGCACGCAGACTTTCAGTTCAATTTCCGGATGCCGCTCCCTGAGCAGCCTGAAAATATTCTGCGACGCCTGCCGCCCCTTATCGTCGTTATCCAGCGCAAGGACGATCCGCTTAAAAGGGAAATTCTTCAGCTGCCGTTCCAACGCGGGCGGCAGTATTTCTTTGGACGCGGTAACGCCGCCCAAAGAAAGATAGCTGTCCTTCCGCCAGTCCCTGCCGCCCAGTTTACGCAGCGTTGCGACCGAGAGCGCGTCTATCGCGGCTTCGCAGACATAGAGTGTCTGCCCGCTGCCTTTCATGCAGAAGCCGCAGCTTTTATCACTGCCGGCCTGTTCAATTTTGAAACCGGAGTTTGATGCTGTGCTGCGCAGCATTGCATACCGCGCTGTGCCTGCTTCATCATGCCCTACGAACACAGCGTTGTGATGCGCTGCGTCCTCGTAGATCAGACCGCGCTTCATGCAGTGGCTGATGATCCCAGGGTCTATGCCGCGCGCACACAAATATGCAAACGCACGGCGACTGTCCCTGTTTTTCTGCGGCAGTTCGAACGGTGTACGCGGCGGCGGCTCGCGCGCTGCCGGGGCTGTCCCGGGATGCGTATGGTATGCATTGCCCGCCAGCGTCCGCACCGCTTCCTGAAAGGTCATGCCATGCACTTTTTCAAGATAACTGATCGCGTCGCCGCCGCCGACGCCCTGTGAAAACCAGTTCCACCGCCCGTCCGCTGAGATGCGCATACTGTCATGCGAACGCAGCGTCCAGGACTGCCCGATCCGTTTCAGTTCGCCGGGCTGGTACTGCTGCAAAAACGATAACAGGTCCGCGCCGCGCGCCTGCTCCAGCTGCTCATCCGTGATCCTGCTGCCCGACGCCGTCATGGCTCACACCTCCGTCCCTGTCCGCCATGCTGTTCCTTTTCTGTTCCGCTTTCAGCCGCACCAACAGCTGCTCCGCCTGCGCATAGTCCGGCGCAAGCTCGCTCAGCTGCTCCAACAGCGCACGCTCCTGCAGTTTCTTTTTCTTTTCCCCAAGCTGCACGATTTTATTTTGCAGCGCTTTGACCTTCCCCTGATACCGGGCAATATCGCTGTCTATCCGGTGCAGCTGTTCATTGGTTGTCACCCTGTTCACCTCCGTTGTCTTTGGATTTTTTTGCGATGGTGTTCAGCCGCCATCGCCCGCTGTTGCTCTTCCTATCCTCTAACGGTCTGCAACTACCCGGTGCTTGCTTCTCAGGAGCACACCCATGCTGTTCGGTTTTCAAGGTACAGCAGAGGCTTCCAAAAAGTGCGCCGGTAAAAAAGCCTCTATATATAGCTCTATAAGGGGGGTGTGTTAGGGTGGTTTTCTTCATTGTTTACAAAATGTTCACAAAATCACAGCATTATCATACACAGTGTATGATAATTTCCTGCTTCTGGGCAAAAAAGTAACGCACCGGTTTTCCGGTGCGTTGACGGTATTCAACTGGTGTTCTGGAGGGGACTTACCCGTCATACAGCGGCAGCGCCCCAAGCATCTGCGTATAGGTTGCCAATGCTTCGGCAAACTCCTCAGACTGCTCCACTTCACGCAGCAGTTTCAGCTCTGTCTCCCTGCGCGTGCTGCCGCGCTCCGTGCTGATATATGCGGCAAGGATTTTCATGTCCGGGCGCGTGTCCAGGTTCCTGATCCAAACGTCCCCGAGCATATTCCCGTTTGCGGGGTCTTTTACATACTGCACAGCGACCTCTATCCCGCTGACGCCGTATGCCTGATCCGGGCGCAGCTCATACACAAAATAGTATCCGGGCAGCATCTCCGGTATGTTCCTTTTTTCTGCATCATCATCACATTCCCTTGTTCTTTTTTAGTTCCTGCTGCTATTACATCAGATAAGACGGCGGCTGTCAAGGCGGCGGCTGTTTTTTCCTTTTGTAATTCTTCACAAGAATTTCATTGCATTTTTACGATATAATCTATTAAAGCGATAAAGCGTTTTTGCTGTTTTTATGATATAATCCTAAATGCACAACATACCGTGGAGGGATACATAGTGAAGCACAACAAAAAGGGGAATTCAATGCGGCGGTGGCATAAGGGGCAGCACCTGAAATGGGACCACCGGCTGATTATAGAACGGATGCGGCTGCGCGGCGCAACAACGCGGGAAATTGCGGGCGTCATTGGGTGCAGCCATGTGACCATTGTGAAGGAACTGAAGCGCGGGCAGTATGTCCATACCAACTCCGACCTCACCACGGAAGTGCGGTACTCGCCTGAGCAGGCGGAGCGCCGCTGCCGTGAAAATCTGGCGGCAAAAGGCCCCCAGTTGAAAATTGGAAACGACTTCAAACTGGCAAACGACCTTGAAACGCTGATCGTGAAAAAGCATTTTTCTCCCGCTGCGGCGCTTGCAGCGGTCCGCGCAAGCGGCAAGCCGTACACGGCTTCCATTTCCACGGTCACGCTTTACAGTTACATCAAGGGCAGCGTACTGAATATTTTGCCGAAGCACCTGCCGTTTCAGAAAGGCTACCGGATAAGGGGCGGCAAGAAAAACAAGAAGCAGAAACGCACGTCTGCCGGCACCAGCATCGAGCACCGTCCTGCGGAAGTTGATCTCCGCAATTCTTTCGGGCATTGGGAAATGGATACGGTCTATACCTCGAAGTCCAAAAAGGCAAAGCTCACGCCGACGCTGCTTGTGCTGACCGAACGGCTGACCCGCAAGGAGATCATCATGCTTATGCGCGACCGCACCGCCGCCAGCGTAGTCCGTGCCCTGAATGTGCTGGAGCGCAGCATGGGGGCTGAGAAATTTTCCAAGGTGTTCCGGACGATCACGGTGGACAACGGCATGGAATTTTCCGACTTTTGCGGCATGGAAAAGTCTGTGCTGCGCAAGCGCAAGTCACGGACTAAGGTCTACTACTGCCATGCCCATCGCAGCTGCGAGCGCGGCAGCAACGAGAATGCAAACAAGCTGATCCGCCGCCACCTGCCCAAGGGGACTGACCTGTCCAAGGTGACGCAGAAGCAGGTAGCGGAGATAGAGGAGTGGATCAACAACTACCCGCGCAGGATTCTGAACTGGAAAACAGCGAATATGCTGTTCCGGTTCTTCATGGATCGGCTTTGATATAACGGCTTATATTGGCGTTGGGGACAGTCTTGGAGGGCTGCCCCTGTTTCCCATGCCTGCATTTCTGTCATAGCGCCTGTTTTTCATCTGCACCCGCCTTTTCTCAGCATGATAGAATTGCGCAAATTAAATAATTATTTATGACAAACTTTGGTAACTTTAACCTTGAAATTTACGAAGTGAACATCGAAGTTATGTAGGTTTGGCAAACATATTGGACAGAAAACTCTAAAGGAGAAAGCCAACCCAGGGACCTCATGGGAAAGTTGTTGGAGCGGCGGTTATGGACGGCAAGCTGTCTTGTGAAGTCTTGGAGGTAGTAAAAGCAGTGGGAAGAATAGAAACGCTTTTGATCCTCCCGGTGGCTACGCTCCACCTTACCGTTGTGTCGTGGGGTGTAGGGACGGATGAGCTTATGCCGGATGCCCAGCTCGGCAGCGGTGACCTCAAACAGGGTGGGCAGATCCCGCCTGCTGTTGGAAAAGCGGTTAGTGAACTCAAAACCGTTGTCCGTCTGGACGCATTCCACCCGAATGCCTCGGCGAGCGTACCACTTGAACAACTTTTTCAGGAAATCCGAGGAAGAAAAGGTGGTTTGCTCTGGATAGGCAGCCAGAAATCGCAGGCGGGTAAACTCGTCAATGGCAGTATACTGGTAGAGGCGGAGTTGCGAGTCTGCAATACATTTGCGGGACACCACCTTTACGTCCACCTGGACCCGCTGGCCGGGATAGGTCATCTGCTCATAAGCCTTTTGTTTATACACTTTTTTCTTTGAAGCATCAGGAAATAGCCCCAATTTGCGCATGACTCGGAACAAGCTCTCCGGACGGCGGGTATAGCCTCGCAGCCGCAGTCGATGCCACAACTCCACCATGCCCAGATCTGGATTGCGGCGGCGCATATTGCGGATTAGTTTCAGTTCTGCATCTGTGTGCTGATTGGGATGGCCGTGCGGCCGCCGGGACTGACAGGCCAGCGATCCCACGGTTCCATCCCAACGGGCCTTCCAGAAGTAGATATATGACCGGCTTTTGTTGTACTTCCGGCTGGCGCGACTGACGCCGTATTTCTCTGTGTACTTTATTAGAGATTACCGATACGCCATGTCCTGTGTTATACTCTTGCTCATGAAGGATTTGGCCCCCTCTCGTTGAGTTGTTGTCCGCAACTTCAACTTTAACCGATGAGGCCCTATCCTTCATCCTTTTTTATTCAACTGTTTAAGATGTATTGTACTCCTACATCTTCCAAAGTGAACAGCAAAGTTATTTATTGCAAAATCAAAATCGTAAAAAAACCGTCTGTTCTTTCAAACAAGCGGCTTTTATGGTACGCCCGATGCGATTCGAACGCACGGCCTTTGGAGTCGGAGGGGTTGTCGCGACCATTTCCCCATTGATTACTGCTTTGAAAGTACAGTTTGCGACCGTTTTTCCGCGTTATATTACCTGTTTTTCAGGAGACGCAAGTCGCCAAAAACAGGCTGCGGACGCCAAAAATGGACGCCAAGCCAGCACATCGCGACGCGGCTTCTCCGGCCCTATAACGCCTGAATACGCAGCGAAACCTGAAGCTGCTGCGCCTTGGTCAGTGCGTTATGAAACACGTCAAGGAAATCCTCACCGCTGCTGGTTACAAAGTAATTGCTGAGGTCTGTGATCGAGTCGCTGATCTGATCGCCCCATGGCGGCATCAGCGAACGATCCTCGATATCCCAGATCACCTGATCGGGCGCAAACCGAGCAAGGCCCCGCTTGATCTGCGCCAACTCTTCTGCCGCCTGCTGCAAATGTTCCGCAGGCAATTCGCCCTGATATAACTCCTGCATGATATGGGGATATTTGCTGCCCCACTGTTCGTTCTCCAGCCGTCCACATACGGTCGAGAAAAACGCATGGAGAAAATCACCGCCACCGATCGTGTACAAATACCGCTTTACCGTAAATCCTACTGCCATATCGCACCTCCTATTGCACTTTAAAATAAATATTGGGTCCATACGATGTTCGTACCATAATTATATCATATAGTTCATTTAAAACGGAATCCCCTATAGCCTGTCCTCGAATATCAATTACGAATGTTTGAATAGTTCCTGAAGGCAACTCTGCTACTCTACGGAAATACTGATTTGTAATATTGCGAACCAGATTGTTACGTTTTACCGCTGTGCTGATATCATAGTTTTTATAATCAATACTACTCCCTTTACAATAGAAATCCGGACGAACGCTTCCTTTTGTTCCGTACGGTACAAGTTTCCCTTGTAAAAATGATTGTTGCGGCAAATGATCCGGATAATCCAGTGCTCCATCCAGCTCGGATTGTCTCCAACTTGGACGGGATCCTGCCTGGGATAATGCATTTTCATTTCTTGCATGCAATCCATTGCTATTGTGCGTTTCTAAGCGAATAGACGAGTGTGGTTGCAGCGCAGCATATCATCTACCCAGACAACCAGTGCAACAGACATCACATCTGCAAGAAGTATAAAGACGCGGGCATCCGCATCCGGCTTGAAAAGGTCGCGGATAGCAAAGATCATCCCAAGCATTTCGTTCGTATGATCGTGAATCCCCGCGAACTGATCTACCCGCAAAGCGGTTATCTGGGCATCTTGCCACCCGAGGAGGGCAGTATTGAGCTGCTGGAAAAGACATTTCAACATTTGTTCCGCAAATCGCCATTTGAGAAAGACATTCATAAGTATTACCTCTCCCGTGTTGATCTGTGTACCAATATTCGATGTGATAACAAGAAAGTATTCCGTGAGTTGGTACGCCTGCTGCGCAAGACGGCTACACCCAAGAAATATGAGCGTAAGTTCTATCAGCATAAGGATAAGAAGAAAGCCAATCGGTACAATAAGCACTACATCCGCATCGGCTGTGACTCTCAGGAACTGGTCATCTACGATAAGACCTATCAGATGAACGAGAACGATCTGGTCGTGGCTTATGACAACTTGCCTGCCGGTGTTCTGCGCATTGAGGTGCGTTACGGACGGGACAAGCTACGCCACATCGAAAAGCAGTACAACACAGACGACCCGCTCGACCTACTGTGGTTACTGATGCAGGAAAGCAAGCCGCGCATTTGCAAACTGGTCGAAAAGTGTTATCCAGATTTGGAATACCGCAGTTACGAAGCATGTCTGGATGCGATCGAACACTCGCGTTTCTCCGGACAGACCCAATCGAACATGCGAACGCTGGTGACACAGATGCAGCGCAAGCAAACAATTGACGCGGTGCTGGGCTGGATGGAAGATCATGGCATCCAAACGGACGGTCTGCTGCAAAAGTTTTCAAAGCTCGGCGTCAGCCCGATCCCACTGCGTCAAGGCTACGCCGCCGAACGCATGCCTAGTTTGCCGGAGATTTTGCAGACCATCGGTGAAAAACCGGTCAGAGTAGCACTCAGTTGGTGGAAGCGGAAGTAATGGTACACTCTTAGCTTTTTTACGCTTGCCTTTCACGTGAAAAAAGGCTCTTTTTAAAATGATTTCATTAACATAACAATAAGATAGAGTGAAATGCGGTGCGCTGCATTACAAGGACTGTCCAATACCATTATCAAAGGAGTGTTTTGAATATGGCAGAAATTCCGTACATTGACTACAACAAACTGGACGAATTCTATACTATTTCCGCACTTTGCAACCTGTTTCAGATGGAAAAGCAGGCTCTCAGAGCCAAGTGCGAGCAGTACAAGGTAAAGCCTCGCCGCAATGAGATCGGCGAGTATGGCTTCGTCAAATACGACGTCCGCAAGCTGCACAACCTGCTATACTGTGAAGATCGTGAACGTTCCGGCAAAGCCGTCGCAAAGGTGGACGACCCATGGGCATGAGCGAGATTCTGACGGTCAAAGAAACCGCCGAACAGCTGAAAACCACCCGACAGCAGATCCGCAAAATGATCGCAAACGGAGAACTCCCGGCCGTCAAGGTCGGCCGGGAGTGGCGTATCCCGCTCGCAAGCGTGCGGGAGTATTTCGAGGAGAATCTGTCGGGGTGACATACATTTATTATGCAACGTGATTACTGCGCCTCCATTATCTACTGCTTTTACAGATCATAGCAGCAGATATATCGCAACGCTGAGTGCAATCGCGAAGGGCAGACTCAGCAAAAACGCCGGTGCGCGCAAACCGGTTTTTGGATTCTCTCGCGTCAGTGCAATATGAATTGCTTTTTCCTTTACCGTTAATGTCTCCCACGCGCTTTGCAATAACAAATACCGTATTGAAAAAATGACGGCAGTTGCCAGCGCGATTCCACCAACCCAAGCACCGGCGTTCAGCAATATGATATTGAGCAGAAAAAGCAGCAGTCCGGTCCATGCAACCGTCGCATACCACTTGGGAACAATACCGCGCCGGTACTTTCTTGCGATATTGATATCGTTTTTCGTGCACATTTTCAGTGCCTCGATATATGGCTCATGCGCCTTGGTCCTGCTTTTCTCCTTGATATGGCGAATGGCCTTCTGTACATCGGTATCCGAAAGAATATCTGTATTTAAATAGACGGTTTTGCATGCTAGATCGTCCTCGACAGACCAAATGATATCCAACCGCTTGTTGATCTCATCCCGAAACATCTGTTTGTTTTTCTCTTGAGCATCATAAAAGTTCACCGCATCCAGATACGCATTGCAGGTCTGCTCATCAGCCAACGCGATATCCGGGCAGAGACGGCGCAATCAGTCTTGCTCTAACTGATCGAGCGCACCGCTTGTCTGCAACTTGTAGGTATACATCAACGATAGTATTCTCTTTTTTACAATGAGTGCCTGCGCCTCGGTCGATGTATCGCCTTGTTTGTATTCTTGCCACAACAGCTTTTCAACGCAATGTCCCAACCCCTTTCCGAATCGCTTGGCCGCATCAAAAATCGCTTCTCTTTCTTCCGGGCAATTCATGAAAATATACTCTTGCAGCGCTTCGTTCCACGGACACAACCGAAACGACTCTTTTAGCAATTCAGCCCGTTTATTGGGATATTGCTTTGCATTCCGAAACAAAGTGTCCGCGCGTTCCACATCAAATGACGACCGAATATAATTTGCTCTATAAGAATTAATAAGCTCCATATGATTGCGATAAAACCGTCCCACATCCTTTATAATTCCATTTAGAATTTGATTTCTTGTGCGTTCAGACTGAAACAGCTTTGCTTTGGACTCTGCTGCCTCTGCGGATGAAACGATATTGCCTGCACCGTTGATTACACTGTGTCCAATACCGGATACAGCGTTTAAAGCACCTGCCTGCGCCGCACCCTTAATTGCGCCGCTTAAACCGAAACCGCCGCCTTGCCATCTTGCACGCATAGCTTTTCGGTTGGCCCGGTATTGCTCTTCAGCATTTTGCTTATCGATGATCGCAGTATATCGCTCATCGAGTTCTTGCCATACATCGTATGACGTCTCCAGCGACAGACATCTCTCGCAGTATCTTTCCAGAGAAAGGTCATAGATTTCCAGCTCGTGCACCTGTGGAAACAGCCGTACAATAACGTAATTTTGCATGATTTGACTGACAAAGCGAGAATAGTTCTGCAAAACATGTTCTATCGTACCCTGCTGCTTATACCACGACAAAAACTGTTTTTCTACATCACCGATAACCGTTTGACATTGTACCTGCATATCATAAAACCGCTCCGCAGCATCGTCAAACGTTATTTTTTCTCCAAACAAAGTATACATTTTCATCGATCATACCCCTTTTCTTGCCCTATCAAGCGATCTGACAATTTTATTATATTTGGTATTGCCAAAATTAGCAATAATAAAATTACCTATACTGTAGAAAACAAGTTTCGCAGGTGATGGGCATGAACAAACGCAAGCTGGCGCTGGGCAACCGCAATCTGGTCGGCGCGCGCGTAACCGAGACACGCACGGCACAGGGCATTCTGCAAAAAGACCTGCTTGCGCGTTTGCAAGTTAAAGGCGTGGACATCAGCCTGCCCGCGCTCTCGCTGCTCGAGGGGCAGAAGCGCCCAGTGTCGGACATCGAGCTCAAAGCGTTGGCCGAGGTGCTGCAGGTAGACGTCCGCTGGCTGCTCGGCATGATCTGAACGACAGAGAAATTCAAACATATACTATAATAATAGAAGCTGCTGGAGCGTTTGCTCCAGCAGCTATTTTTCTGCCCAAAGGAGAATTGCTTATGTTTCAAACCCCCAAATATCTGACCCGCGGCATTCAATGTACCTTACCCGCTTGGCTGGTGATCCTGCTCTGGAACTTGATTGACTGCATCCCGAACGAGCAGCGGGACTACTTACAAGTATTTCGGTTAACGCGCATCGGCACTGGCCAGCACATCGCCCATTCTCAGGAGCAGCCGCCCTATTCCTATGAAATGAAGGTGCCATGCAACGACGCGGTGAACGCCAAGATTTTCGTCATCGACGACCAGACCCACAGCACGATGCTTCTTGCCGAGGAATATTAAGAAGGAGGATTGAAAAATGCAAACCACCCACGCCTGTGACCACTGCGGCGACGCCTATCCGCTCGACGAGATGTTCCGCGTCGGCGACGACCTGCTCTGCGCGGACTGCGCTGGAGAGCTGACCATCCTATGCGACGAATGCAGCACGCGCATCTACATGGACGATGACGAGGGCGACGATACGCACGTCCTCTGTCATGCCTGCCGCAACCGCTACTGCATCACCTGCGACCACTGTGGCGCATTGATCCCAAACGGCGAAATCTACCAACTTGGCGGTGAATCGCTGTGCAGGGATTGCTACGATGACAACTGCGACTGGGGTCCGATCCACGATTACAACTACACACCTGATCTCGTGTTCCACGGCAAAGGATTGCGCAAGTTCGGTGTGGAGCTCGAAATCGACGAGGGCGGCGAAAGTACCGCCCACGCCCAGCGCTTTCTGGACATTACCAACCGCAACACCGAAAACCTGTACATCAAAACGGACGGCAGTCTGGACGATGGGCTGGAGCTTGTCACCCATCCGATGACGCTCGAATATCACCTGAACGAAATGCCGTGGGAGGACATCCTGCACGAAGCCAAGCAACTTGATTATCGCAGCCACGGCGCAGGCACCTGTGGGCTGCACGTTCATGTTTCGCGCATGGCGTTCGGCTGTACTTACGAGACACAGGAATCCTGTATCGCGCGGCTGGTGTACTTCGTCGAAAAGTTCTGGCCGGAGTTGCTGCGATTCAGCCGGAGGACACAGGCACAGCTCAACCGCTGGGCAGTACGTTACGGCATGAAACTATGCCCACGAGAACAACTCAACCACGCGAAGGACTCCTGTGCCGGACGGTACACCGCCGTTAACCTTACCAATGCGGACACGATCGAGTTTCGCCTGTTCCGCGGCACGCTGAAACTGAACACTTTAATCGCCACTTTGCAGATGGTCAACCACCTCTGCGAGGTGGCGATTTCGCTTTCCGACACAGAATTGCAGGACATGAGTTGGTTCGATTTTCTCGACCGTATCGACGAACCCGAGCTGATCCAATACCTGAAAGAACGTCGGCTCTATGTCAACGAGCCGGTAAACACCAACACGGAGAATGAGGAGGCCTGCTGATGTGCAGTTTATTCGGAATAATTGACCACCAAAACAAACTCACCACACGTGAAAAGAACCGCATTTTGAACACTCTTGCCCGCGAATGCGAGGTACGCGGCACGGATGCGACCGGTATCGCCTATCACTTCGGCGGACGGCTGCGCATCTTCAAGCGCCCGCTGCCAGCCTGCAAGCTGCGCTTGCGCGTGCCGAGTGATGTGAACGTCATCATGGGGCACACCCGTATGACGACACAGGGCAACGAAAAGTTCAATCAAAACAACCATCCATTCCCTGGCAGCATCCATGGCAAAACCTTTGCCCTCGCGCATAACGGCATCCTGTGGAACGATAAGCTGCTGCGACAACAGGCAAACCTGCCGCAGACCAGCGTCGAAACCGATAGCTTCATTGCCGTGCAGCTCTTGGAACAACAAAACGCCCTCGACTTCGCCAGTCTAAAAGCCATGGCCGAGAAAGTCGAGGGCTCTTTTGTATTTACTGTGCTGGATAGTGAGGACGCAATCTGGTTTATCAAAGGCGACAATCCACTGTGCCTGTTCCACTACGACGGCTTTACACTGTACGCCTCGACACAGGAAATTCTCGTGAAAGCAACCAAGCGCCTGCGGCTGGGCAAGCCGCAGACCATTCAGCAGCCGGAGGAGGGGGAGATTTTGCGCATCAACAAACACGGCAACCAAACGAGCGGCAGCTTTATCCCACGCACCAGCTACGCCCATTGGTGGCGTCATTCCCCGTACTACGGCTATCCTTGGGACGAGGACGACGGCCTGCACGACGAGCTGCTTGCCGCCGCGAAGGCCATGGGCGTAAGCGAAGCCGAAGTGCAGGCTCTTCTCGACTACGGCTGCGACCCGGACGAGATCGAGGAACTGCTCTATGACCCGGCGCTGCTGCATGAGATGACCGGCGAACTGCTGCACGCGTATTATTAAAAGAAAGGGGGCGAGAAAATGGACTGGGGCACGATTATCCTCGGCGCAGTTATGATCCTCGGCGAGCTGCTGGGCGACGACGAAGATGAACAAAAGCTGTGTCAGTTGGGTATACCCATCTGACACACACGAAAAGTATGGCAATAGGGTCGGTTTCGGGGTTTTGCAATATGTCAAAACGGAACCCGACCCTATTGCAACACTTCGACCTGATTCGACAGCATCTTGCTTTACGGGCAGAGCGATTTTTGTTATAATGAGGACAATCCAACTAGGAGGGATGGTATGCTGCCCGAATCGACCGGCATCCGCGATGTCGTTTTGAAACAGATCTGCGATCTTGCGGCACAATATGGATTGTGCAAGGTGATCTTGTTTGGTTCCCGCGCGCGTGGCGACTTCAAAGAACGCAGCGACATCGACCTTGCGGTCAGCGGCGATGATATTTCCGGCTTCGCGCTTGCGGTAGACGAAGAGACTGATACCCTGCTACAATATGACGTGGTCAATCTGGATAGCCCCGTGGACGAGGCGTTGCTTGAAAATATTGAGAAGGACGGAAAAGTGCTTTATGAAAAAGTTTGAGAATTTCTGCAAGGCGCTGCACAATCTGGAGGATATCCAAAATTATAAGCCGCCCTATGACAATGTTGTACTGACCGGACTGGTTTCGCTCTATCAAATTTGCTTCGAGCAGGCTTGGAAGGCAATGAAAGAGGCGATGGAGAACGAAGGCGTCAACACCGCTGTGACCGGCTCGCCGCGCAGCATTATCAAGGAAGCCTATCGCCTGCATATGATCGACGATGAGGCTGCTTGGCTAAATGTATTGCAGGCGCGCAATCTCGCGTCACACGCGTACAACCAGCAAACCGCCCTTGAGATCATTTCGCAGATCAGCAGCACCTATCTACCGCTGTTCCGCGCATTGCAAACATCCATTGAGCAAAACTGGGTGCATTAACGGAAATCATGCTATGATCAAGGGGGGTCTACTATGAAAAAGAAACTTCTTTCTGCTCTGCTTGCGCTGACAATGCTGTTGCCGAGCACCTTTGCTGTTGACCTGTATGTAGACGGCGGCGCGCTGCAAACCGATGTGCCGCCGACCATCCTGAACGGTCGTACACTGGTACCACTGCGCGCAATTTTTGAAGCGCTGGACGCTGATGTGACTTGGGACAACGCTACGCAGACCGCTTCGGCTCAAAAGGCCGGCACGACTGTACAGGTTACCATCGACAACACGACCGCCTATGTCAATGGGCGCGCGCAGACGCTGGACGTTCCCGCTAAGCTGATCGGTGGTCGCACCATGGTTCCGGCGCGCTTTGTCTCCGAGTCATTGGACGCACGCGTGCTATGGGACGGCAATACGGAAAGTGTATACGTTATCACGTCCGATCATGAATCGCTTGTTGTGGAGTATCTGGATGTCGGGCAGGCGGACAGCATCTTGTTGTCGAGCGACGGCGAATATATGCTGATCGACGCGGGCAACAACGAGAACGGCGACGATATTGTCAGCTATCTGCGTGATGTAGGCGCGGATGAATTGAAGTATGTGGTTGGCACCCACCCGCATGCCGATCACATCGGCGGCATGGATGACGTCATCCTTGCACTTGATGTGGACAATGTACTGCTGCCAGCCGCGACCACCAACACGCAGACATACACGGATGTGCTGGATGCAATTGAGACGAAAAACGTCCCGCTGATCGTGCCGGTCGGGGGTCAGACCTTCCAGCTTGGCAATGCTGCCGTTTCTGTTATCACTGCGCAGCAGGCGGATGATCTGAACAATACCTCGATCGTCCTTAAGGCGACCTATGAGAATACGTCGTTCCTGTTCATGGGCGACGCAGAAACAGAAGTCGAAAGTGCCATCCTATCGGCGGACACAAATGTTAAGAGCAATGTGCTCAAGGTTGGCCACCATGGGTCAAGCACATCCACGAGCAGCGCGTTCCTTGCTGCGGTTTCGCCGGATGCCGCGGTAATTAGCTGCGGCGCGGGCAACAGCTATGGACATCCGAGCGCCACGACGCTGCAAAAGCTGACCGGCGTGCCGGTCTGGCGTACCGATTTGAACGGCACAATTATTGCCATGACCGATGGCCAGACCTGCCGCCTGACAGCGGAAAAGGGAACGGCCGCGCTCAAACCGCCTGCAACAACGCCTTCCACTCCGTCCGAACCGTCCGTGCCCAGCACCTCGGTCAATGCAGACGGACAGGAGGACAGCATCCCGTCCACCGTATACATCACGCCCAGTGGCAAACGCTATCATTATGAGGCCAGCTGCGCGGGCAAGAATGCCACGCCGACCACGCTGTCGAACGCCAAGTCGCGCGGTCTGACGCCATGCCAGAAGTGCGCAAGTTGAGATACTCCCAAAATGTATATGCAATAAGGTAAAGCCTGCCGGATTTTTCGGCAGGCTTTTTCTGTCTGTTGTACAAAACCAAAAGGAGGCAGTCATTTGAACATCGGCTATGTCCGCGTCAGCACGAAGGAGCAGAACCCCGCCCGGCAGCAGGCGCTGCTACGCGAGCTGGGCGTGGATGATATATTTATCGATAAGGCAAGTGGAAAGAATACCGATCGCCCGGAACTGCAGCGCATGATGAACTACGCCCGAAAAGGGGACACGGTGATCGTAGAGTCGATCAGCCGCTTTGCACGCAATACCCGCGACCTGCTTGAGCTGGTCGAACAACTGACTGCCAAGGAGGTCGAGTTCGTCTCCAAAAAGGAAGCCATTGACACGACCACCCCGACTGGAAAATTCATGCTGACCGTGTTCGCGGCTGTGGCCGAGCTCGAGCGCGAGTATATCCTGCAACGCCAGCGCGAGGGCATCGCGATCGCTAAGGCGCAGGGCAAGTATACCGGCCGCGTGCCATTGCCCACACCAGATAACTTTGACGACATTGTCGCCCGCTGGCAGCGCGGCGAGATCACAGCCAGAGAAGCCATGCGGCGCACTGGGATCAAGTGTAACACGTTTTATCAGCGAGTTGACATTTACAAAAGCTAACATGGTGGGAACGGTGGGATTTCCCACCGTTCCCACCTAGCTTTAGATGCAAAAATCTAAGAGCTTTTGATATTGCTCATCAGAATAATCTTCATAAAAATACATCTTTTTAGAGAGTAATGCCAATTTCTCAACGAGGTCATCACGCACAGCTTTACTGTAAAGAAGCGCAGAGGTATGAAAGTAGAAGTTGCATTGGTCTCTATATAATTGCTCCCTGATATATTCTTCCGCTTCAGGAGTGAGCCTTTTGATCTCGGTCTTGCCAGTAATTTTAATCTGAAAATCAAATTTAACCTCTTCATACCAATCCGCAAACCAATCGTGAAATTGGTTCGCCCATTCCGTTTCCTCTTGGTGCCAAGAACCGTAAGCTGTTGGATTCAAAAACATAATTCGCTTGAAATCTTCCAGCATGGGTTTTTTCTTAAACACTTGATAGGCTTTCTTGAGAAATTCTTTTCGATTCGTCTGGATTTTTATTTTAGAGTTAGAAATAGTACGAATTCTATCTTCTGATTCCTGAAAGCACCAATCATACATTTTCTGCAAAAAATCGGTATATTGTTCGTCCGTCTTAATGTTACTAACGTCATTTAGAATTTGGGAATTCACATTAAGTTCGAGCGGATATGCATCCAGTTCTAACTGGAGCATGGTATTAAAAACAGACAATATTCTTTGCAGTAGATCATTTGAGAAAACCGCTGTATCGTATTGGACAAAGTCATGCGACATAGCAGATTCTGATGGGAGCATATCCGCTTTCATAAAATCAGAGTAATACGGTATTTGTGCATCCCGCTCACTGAGCTTATGAAAGAGGGCAATAAAAATGAAAAAGACCGAGCATGACATCAAACAGACTTTCTTCGACACCGCCTCTATCGCTGAAACGCACCGCCGCCTGCTGGCCGAAGGGCACCACGTTTCGGAGAGTGCGCTACGCGGCTGGGTGCGGCAAGGCATATTGCCAGCTGCCCGCATTGGCCGCACATGCCTGCTATTCTATCCGAATGTCCTAAAGCTACTCCACGAAGGCACTGGTGGACCGCCTACAACAGCAGAAACCCGACCGTCACACATCCCGCCACGCATTCCGGTTTAATCACACGCGGGCACGTCCTCAGGACGTGCCCCTTTTGTTTCTAAGAGGAGGCCCACCATGGCAACCATTACAAAAATCCACGGCAAAACCGGTCTTAGCTTTAAGATCACGGTGCACTGCGGCTATGATGAATACTATCGCAAGCGGCGTCACTACAAAACCTACCGTCCTCCAGCAACTTGGTCAGAACAATATGCCGAGCGGGAGGCGCAGCGCATAGCCGTCGAATTTGAAAACAGCATACGACAGGGTTTTCGGCTGGATAACCGCAAAATCTTTGCGGAATATGCCGCCTATGTCATCCAGCTCAAAGAACATACCGGTACAAAGCACAGTACTATCGAGTTGTACAAGCATTTGTGCGAACGGATCAATCCGGCGATCGGTCATTTCAAACTGACTGAAATTCGCCCCCAACACCTCAATCGGCTGTACATCAGTCTGGCGGAAGACTGCATCAAACATTCGGCAGACAACGCCCGCGCCAAGGTAGATCTTGGTGCATTGCTAAAAAAGCAAAAGATCTCCCGCGCTGCGTTATCCCGTCAGGCCCAACTCAGCCCGTCCACAATTACCGCTGCCTGCCGCAGGCAAACCATCCGGCAAGCATCGGCGGCGGCGATTGCTTCTGCTCTCGGTATACCACCGCAGGAACTTTTTGACTACTTTCACAGCGAAGAAAAGCTGGCGGTCAAAACCATCCTGCAACACCATCGGTTCATCTCGGCTGTACTGAGGCAGGCCGAAAAAGAGATGCTGGTCACCTATAACGCAGCCAGCCGCGCTACCCTCCCCAAAGCAAAGCGCAGTAAGGTCAACTATTTTCAACCGGAACAAATCGCCGCCATCGTGCAGACACTTGAAGGGGAACCGCTGAAATGGAAACTAATCACCCATTTATTGCTCGTCACCGGATGCCGTCGCGGCGAAATCATGGGTCTAAAATGGGATCGTGTGCACTTAGAGCAGCGTTATCTGACGATCGACAATAACTTGCGATACTCCAAAGCATGCGGTATCTACGAAGAGACACCCAAAACCGGAGAAACGCGATATATCTCTATCCCAGCGGAAACGGTTGATTTGCTGCGTCAACATCAGGAAGAGCAGGAAAAGCTTCGTTATCTCAACGGCGACCGTTGGAAAGGAACCGGTTTCGTCTTCACCCGGGACGATGGCCGTCCCATGCATCCGGACAGCATTACCGCTTGGCTGGCCAAATTCAGCGAACGCCATGACCTGCCACATATCAACCCGCACGCGTTTCGCCACACCGTGGCCAGCGTATTGATCGCCAACCACACCGATGTTGTCACAGTAGCACGGCAGCTCGGGCATTCCAGCGCAACAACCACCGAAACCTACTATGCACATCTTATCGAAGGATCCAAGGTGCAGGCGAGCGAGTGCATTGCCGATGTGATGCTGCGCCAAATCAGGAAAGCGAAGTAGTGCTTCACTTTCTTTCTGTTTGGTGTCCTATTCAGCAGTTCCTTGTTTGCGGCGTTTATACGGAGAATCATCGACAGCCCCTTTGATGATTCTCCGTTTTTTATATGCCCAAAACTTTTCTTTTCCTTTGTCTATATCTCCAATCGCAAATACACACATAATTTTCTCTTCCAAACTCAGACGCCTATTTCCATATACCCTACACGACTTGATCAGAAAAAATAGCTACTGGAATTCGTCTATGAACAGGAGAAACATCTGTGCCTGAATTGTTTTCTCATAGTGATGAAACCTGAACAGCATTTTCTCGAACCTGATTGATTATTTTCATCAAAGCGGTTCTGGTTTTAGCATCAAATAATTTGATAAAACTGATTGGCTTGTCAAATGGCGGCTTGGTAAGTTCCGCGACATTATCCATATACCCATTCAGTTCAATATGATGGATGATTTTGTTGACAAAGGCAATCTGCTTCTGGTTTAAGGATTGGTCATTGATAAAGGCAGAAAACGCCTGCATGGCGGCTTCATGGTCCAGCTTGGCGATTTTACGAATGAGCAAGCCAAAAGGCGTATCCCCAAACTCACGTTGATAATCTTCCTTGCTTCCCAGTTCGCTGGTCAGCACCCGCTCCAGTTCCTGATAATCGCCCATCGCCAGCGGGATATTGTGCGTCAGCTTATAAATTGCCAGTGTGTCCCCATGCTCATTGACATAGCGGTTGACCTTGGCACGGTAGTCCTCGAAGTCATAGGCGACATCCATCTTAACACCTTCCTGACTGTCAATGATCGGGTCGGTAAGTTTGGTGACAATCAGCCGCTGGGCTCCGCCGCCCTCATCCAAAAATCGGATTAGATCGCGCAGCTCTTTTCGAACCTTCTCGAACAGCAAAATGTCGCACGCATCCCAGAAGGCATCGGTATGGATCTCCTTTAGTACTGGTAGCTTTGCTTTGATCTGCGGAATGTTGGCCTTATCTGCGAAAGCGGGCATAATATATACCAGATCTGAATCATCCAAATAGTTTTCTTTAATATTTTGATTCCGAAGTAACACAATCCCTTCATCAGTATAGGCATGCGTGGCAGAGTTCGCTATTCCAACTGTTACCATTTCAGCAATCGCTTCAATAGTAGTTGTATTGCAGTGGTTCTCCGCTTTTCCAAACATCTCCACAAACCTTGACTTGACCATCTCATCCAGCTTGTCCAGTTGCTGGCGGCGTTTTGCAATTAGGTCACTGACCTTGTCCAATACCGCTGCAATTCTGCGTTGTTCATCGAGCGGCGGGAGCGGAATTTCAACCTTTAACAAGTTTGCTTTTGTCAAGCTGGGAATTGTTACGGTTGTGTTTAACTGCTCAAAGTCAAACTTTTCGCAGAAAAAGTAAAGATATTTCGGATGTAATTTAGTGGGATCAGCACATAAACCAAAAGCTGTATCAACATTCCAAAATCGTGTTTCTACAAAAATGGGATTGTTTATACTCCCTTTTCGACCTATTATGGTCAGCGGCGCGTTGTATAGGGAAGCCAGAAGGTACTGCTTGATGTTCCGCACCTTGCTGGCGTTCTCCTTGAAGGAACTCAGCACATACTCGATATGTGTGCAGTTGAGCTTGAGAAACTGGCTCTTGACTACCTCGCGGGGCTTATCGTCCCCGGCGATCCGGATGTACTGGCGTTTGGAGCAGATGGTATCGAGAAGAAGCTCCATGATCTCTGCGATGGTGTCCCGGTCATACGGGTTGTTCTCCAGGAGAATGTCGTACTCCAGATTTTCTTCAAGAATTAATCGATATTGTTCCCGCTCATCCATATCCCGTCCCATCTTATCCACAGGAGCCTGACCGTGACCGCCACCTTGACCGGAAGGGAAAGGATAGGTTTCAGTCTCACTCAAATCAGTATAATTTGAATCAGTATTACTTCCTCGTGATTTTCGGGATTCCGGAGTCGTGAAATTCACGTCTGCTGAATCGTGATTTTCACGAGTCTTGATTCGTGATTCCGGTGCGGACGGGATGCTGCCGGCGGAGTTATCCACAAAGTTCTTGACGAAGATGAGATTGGGCTTGCCCAGCCCCTGACGCTTGCGCTCTATGAGCCCGACTTTGCTGTCCAGCTCGTTCAGCAGCTTGGTGGCCTTCTGATCGGCACAGCCGATAGCCTCCATGACCTCCTCCAGCGTGAAGATGATAAACACGCGCCCCTGTTCGTCCATCCAACCGTTTTTACGGCTCAGGCTCATCCGATCCAGCAGAATGCCGTAGAGGATTTTGGCCTCGGCAGAGATGGACTTGAAGCGTTCATCGGTAAACAGTGCCTTGGGGATGCGGTAAAAGGCAAACTGATCCGCCTGGGCACCGTAGAAATAATCCAGCGTCACTTGGCGCGCCCCCTCTCAAGCGAGCGAAGAATCTCCTTCGTACACCAGCCGATGCACGGTCCGCACTTGCCATACGGGCAGTCATCGCATTCGCTCACGGGTTTCGTTTCCGGCTTTGGCCGGTCATAATAGCAGACTTTCAGCATACAGCCGTGTCTGCCGTAGTAGTAACAGTACCGGCAGTCCTTCGGCTTGCCGTTCTCACAGTAATCTGTCATGACGTTCATCCTCCTGAAAATGGGTACAAAAAAAGCGCGTCTGTCCAGCCGTAAAGGCATTCTCCCCGGAGGGAGAGACAGACGCGCAAGGCGTGTTCATATTCAATTATGGCAATAAAAAATGGGCTAAGCATCCATCGCTTACTCCCAGTATAACATCAGCTATTCAGTTTCGGCACTGCCCAAATGCAAGGGCTTATGCCGCAAATTCCTTGATATTACAGGCTTTTTCGGGTGTTAGTCCACAAATAACAGCCTCATTCGCCAGACACATCGTGAACTGGTCGCTGAGCTGGTTCTGCTTGGACACGCTGTCCTTGTAGTCGATTTCCGGGTGGCTGATGGAGTGCAGCATCAGGTTCATCGCAGAAATGCGCAGCATGGTGCGGTCGGTGTCGAAGCCGGTGAGGGCGTCCCCAGCAAAGTGCTCCCACTGCTCCGCAGTCATGGTGTCCTCGTAGTATTTGCGGATATACTCCGAAGCGGAAACCAGAAAGCCCGCCGTACCGCAGGCCGGGTCGCAGATGGTGTCGTCCGGCGTGGGCTGCAACAGCTCCACCATCATTTCACGGATGTGCTTCGGGGTGCGGAACTGGCCGTTCTGCCCCGCGGTGGCCAGCTTGCCCAGCATGTACTCGTACAGGTCGCCCTGCATATCCAGATCGGCAATGTCATGCTCATATAGGTCATCCAGCCCGGTGATGATCTTTTGTAGCACCTGCGGCGTGGGGATCAGGAACATGGCGTCGCTCATGTAGCGGGCAAAAGCTGTCTCATTCCGCGCATCACTGCCGGAATCGTCGGCAATTTCCATGAGTTCGCCCTGCTCGTTGAAGTCCGGTAAGCGGCCGTACTTCATATTTTTGATGGCCGGAAAAACCCTCTGAGAAATCACATCGTAGATCTCGCGGGGATCGTTGTTTTTGAACTTGCTCCAGCGCATGGACTGCCCCACAGCGGACTGAGGGAAAATCTTATCCATCTTCTCGCCGGTCATGTTTTCAAACTCTTCCGTTTCCAGCTCTTTTTCGTCCAGCGAGCGGATGAACATGAGATAGGTCAGCTGCTCGATGACGGTTAGGGGGTTGGTGATACCGCCCGCCCAGATGTCCGTCCATATTTTATCCACTTTATTTTTAATCGCACCTGTGATCATGCGTCTGTTCCTCCGTTTTCTGTATCGGAAATTAAGTCCACCATCCCATACGTAGCTTCTTTTTTCAGCAAAAAGGTTTTCTCATTCCCACGCGCCCATGTGACACTTTCTTAGAAATATTTTACACTCTTTTCTACGGTATATAAAGACTTTCTTTTGCGGTTCACTGATAATGCAGTTCAATTGTTACGAACATCAGAAAACCTAATCTCTCAAAAACTTGCGAATTGCTTTTTGAGCATTCCCCTGCAGGAAGCACTCAGAGTATCCACCAGCCATTTGCCTTTCCCGCAGACTTTGGCTCCTGTCATGGACACCAAGACGGACGCCAAATTCGTCATCCCTATTTCATCCGCTCCAAAAAGTGACAAAAAAGCCGCCTGTTCTTACGAACAAGCGGCTTTTATGGTACGCCCGATGCGATTCGAACGCACGGCCTTTGGAGTCGGAGCGGGTCTCTCCATTGAATCGCTTTGTCTTTTTCACAGAGAAAGCGCTCAATTCGATCGAAATCAGGCCATTTCACGCCGTTTTCCCTCAACTTAATACCGTGCGTCAAGGATGGTGTGGACGCCAGACGGACGCTAAATCACACACGTCACACCAGCCCCCTCATTCTACTTGCATGTTACGAAAATATCGTACCAACGCGTCGAACTGCTCCATATATTCCGTCCGGATATGATTAAAAATTTCGTTGGCCGTCTGTTTTTATAGACACGTGATGTCAGATTCCGGTCAGTCAAAATCCGGATCCATGCCTCACCGTCTGCTACCATGCCATGTGCAAATGCTTCCCGCATCACAGTCTTGGGGCCATTTACCTCAGCATATCCCAAATCCGAAAGATATTCCCGGCAGGCTTTCCACGCAAGTTCTGTAGCGAACTCAAACCACTGAATGACGCCATCACGCATCGTTTCAGAAGAGTGCCCTCCGTATTCCTTCAACGCTTCGTGCAGACACGCCACCGCCTTACAGTAATTTTCGCGTTTATTATCCCGTTCCAAAACCACAATAGCATGGTTTGCAGCATAATAAAATGCTTGTGCCCGAAGTTATTCATTGCAATCTCCTATTGAATACCCATTGAACACCCAACATCTCCTACATATCCCCTGCCCTCTGGTATTTTAACACTATCCTATAACCATGTTAAGCGCAAATCAGGGGGCATACTTTTTCACGAGCCTTTTGACATTGGAATAAATCCAATTTGTCAGGAGGCTTTTCCTATGCCTAAAACCAAAAAAATTCGGAAGCATAAGCAGGCGAAAATCATCCTGGAACCGGACGGTTTCTCCATCCATACCTTTGAACTATCTATGAAACTCAGTAAATCAGAGTGGAAACAGATCAAGCATGCTCTGTACAATGAAAGACAGGGGGAAGGCGGTAACTGGATCTATCAGGATAAACAGAGCGGCCATTATATCTGCACGCGGTATACAGACGCGGGAATCCGGATCCGGTTGGAGCATAACGACACAGGCAAAGGTGAAAGCACCCATTTTATCCGCATGATCGTCAACCCGCGTAAGCTCATCTACCCTCAAAGCGAATACCTTGGTATCCTCCCGCCGGACGAAGACAGCATCGAGCTGCTCGAAAAGGCATTCCAGCATCTGTTCCGGCATACCCCATTCGATAACAACATACACCGCTACTATCTCTCCCGCGTAGACCTTTGCACCAATATCCGCTGCAGCAACAAGAAGGTATTCCGCGAACTGGTCCGCTTGCTGCGAAAGACCGCCACACCGAAAAAGTACGAGCGCAAGTTCTATCAGCACCAGGATAAGAAAAAGGCAAACCGATACAACAAGCACTATATCCGGATTGCCTGTGGCTCACAGGAGCTGGTCATCTATGATAAAACCTATCAGATGGATGAGAATGGCCTTGCAGTTGCTTATGAAAATCTGCCGGATAGCGTGCTGCGGATCGAAGTGCATTATAGCCGCGGGAAACTCAAATCGATTGAAGACGATGCCAGGACAGATGATCCCCTGGATGTCCTGTGGCTGCTGATACGGGAAAGCAAACCGCGGATCATAAAGCTGGTGGAGAAATGTTATCCGGATGTGCCCTATCTTTCTTATGATGAAGCGCAGGAGCAGATCAGGCAGTCTTGCTTCCAATCTGCGACCCGTGAACGGATGCTGTTTCTGTTAAACCAGATGCAGCGCAAGCAGACGGTAGACGCAGCCTTTGCACAGATGGAAAAGCAAGGGCTCGCCACCAAGGGCCTGCTCAGTAAATTCGAAAAACTTGGCTTCAGCCCCATCCCGTTGCGGAAAGGCTATGCTGCTGCCCGTATGCCCAGCCTGACAGAGATCCTCCGTTCGATTGACAAACAGCCAGCTACAATCGATTTATATGAGTGGAAATGGAAATAACAGCGGCTTTTCATTCTTCCCTCAGCCGGAAAAAAGCGTGATTTGAATTGAAATAACCAACATGAAAATAAGGTAGCGTGAAATATGGTGCGCTGCATCCGGTTCTGCTGCCAAATCTGAATTCACCTCAAGGAGGGTTATCTCATGAAATACATAGACTACAAGAATATGAAGGATTTTTACACGACAGCAGAGGTCTGCCGTCTGTTCGAGATGGATATGGAAACGCTGCGGCACTACTCGGAGAAGTACCAAATCACACCGCAGGAGGACCAATACGGCAACTGGGGTTTCCGCAAGCAAATGGTGCGCAAGCTGCACAATTTTATCTATAAAGAACAGAAAGAGCAGAATAATGGTTGTGAAAATGACCATTGGGCAGGCACGAATGATCACAAACGCGGTCCGTGGGATGCAGGGGCAGAGGAAAGAAGGCGCGGCCCATGGGATTAAACGAGATACTTACCGTGAAAGAAACCGCACAGTTACTCAAGACCACATGTCAGCAGATCCGCAAAATGATCGCAAACCAAGAGCTCCCGGCTGTCAAGGTCGGCCGGGAGTGGCGGATACCGATGGAAAGTATTTGCCTGTTTTTGAACGAGAATTTGTAAGGGAGGACAAAACCTTGGCATTTATCACAATTGAGCTCCGTTCCGACCACGGGAATGGTGAACCGCTGATCTTACAGCTTCCGGTGCCGGACTATGAGCCGCCGGTACTGGATAAGCCCTATCCGGACATGAAACCGCTGCCGGCCTGCAAGCTCATCTTATACCACAGCTGTAGGACCGGCCTCTCGCACCAGTTTGATAATTCGCTGTTTCAGGAGCGGTCTGCGACCCTGGAGCAAGCCTGCTTTGACGCGATCGAAGAGACGCCGTATGACGGCCTGGATGACCACCAGAACTTCAAGAAAGTGCGCCGGAAACACCGCAAGGAGGATGTCATCGGCCTGACGATGGACAATCAACTGATCTGGCTTCAGATTAAAACCAATAAGATGCGTGAGGTGCCCCGCGTGATGGAGAAATGGACAATACCGGATGATGCGAAGTACATCTACATCGGTTCAGTGGAAGAGCCATCATCTGCGTTCCTAAGCCGTTTCCTGTTCGATACAGAAGAGGCCCGTCTGCACCAGCGGCTGCTGCGCATGGCAAAGGGCGAAGAGACCTTCGAATTTACGAAGATCTCCACACAGTACGCACATACTGCAGGCTGTCTTTTCGACGCGGTCTATTACAGGGGAGACTACATCTCACCCGAAGACCAGGCAGTGATCGACCACTTGAATGCATTCCCCAAGGACGACCCGCTCGCCTTCTACGACGAATGTATGAAGCACGTTCCGTATGAACAGTATACGGTAGACCGGGAGGGCAACCGCACCGGCTCCTATTGGGCGACCGGGCACTATCTGGGCAAGGGACTGGCAGACTTCCTGAACCCGGAGACCTATCAAGAAATGAACCGGTTCACCAATGTTTACGAGTGGGAACGGTATTCCAGCGGGATGGACGACGATATTGATTTCGGGAATGTTTACGACGGTTGAAGTAATTGCTCATGCGCATCGCGCCAACGTTTGTAGATAGGGATATGGGCTGGTGAAACAAGAAAAATGCCTCGAAAATATCCGAGGCATTTTTCTGTTTGGGTATGGTGGGCTCAGGCGACTGTTCCGGAGCACGCAAAATCAATGCTGTAATCAGGTGTAGTGCTGCCGTTAATATAGATATTCAGATGGATATTGTGATTGGAAAACGTGAGTTCATAGGTCACCGGATTTCGATTGTCCGGCTGATCGGCATAATAAGTTGTTCCACTCGCCACAGCTGTCGTTGCACTGGTAAAGCGGGCGTTTTCAGCAGAAAATGCGACGGCATGTCCCGGCTTCTCATAGCTGAAGTCAAACTGGATGGTGGAATTATTCATGCTGGAAATGGTCAGATGATAGCCAATCCACGGTCTGTTTGGGTCATTTAGCGATGCAAAATACGAACCTTCATACCCGTTCAGCACTGCCTCCGGTTTTTCTTCCAATGTAAAGGTTTTCCGCTGCGCCGGATCGATCATGCGTGCAATAATTGCAGCGACCTCGGCACGGGTGATATTCGTATCCGGATGGAACGTACCATATTCATCATTGCCGGTCACGATACCAGCTCGATACAGCGTATAAATCCGTTCATCAGCATCCATAAAGACAATATCGTCTACATCCGGCAGCGAACCGTCTGGGATCGTATTGATCTGCGCATATTCACTGGACGGAAGCGCCGCATACATCAGATAGGCAAAATAGGTGCGGGAGGCGGGCTGATCCGCTGTTACAACATCCCCATCCAGCATATAGGCCATCGAACAGATCTCACGGTCGATGTGCTCCATGCAATATTCCACATACGGCGCATACCAGGCGCCTTCAGCCGGCGCGATCGTGTTGCTATGATAGGTCGCGTGGATGCGGGCCACGATCGTCTGCACTTCCGCGACGGTGATATTGTCATCCGGCGCGTATGTCGTGTCGCTTGAACCGTTTACCAGACCCAGCTCATAGGCCGTCTTGACATTGTCGTAATACCAAGCGCTTGCAGGCACATCTGCAAACTGGCCGGTATAGCTGCGCTCTGCTGTAAAGTCGCTGAGCGCTGCGAAGGCCGCCGGCGTAGTGCTCACAAGAAGCGCACATGCTGTCAGTAAAGAAAACATTCGCTTTTTCATAATTTCTTCTCCTTCCGCATTATTTGTCTGCCGTAAAGTACTGGACAATTCCATCGCGCATACCCTGCGCCAATTTCTGTTGATATTCTCTCGTTTCCATAAGCGCATCCTCGTCTGGATTGCTCATAAAACCCATCTCGATCAATATCGTCGGAACTTCAGCAAAATTGAATCCTGTCAAATCAGATCGCTGCACGATCCCATTATTTTTGGCTCCTGTTGCGGCGATGGTAGCCTCAAGTACAAATTCACCTGCCTTTCGGCTCGGAGCCACAATTTGCTGCGTAGCGAGCTGCTGACCATACGGGACCAACATGGACATTCCATACACTGACGGATCCATGGAACCATCTGCATGTATCCGAATACATAGGTCGACGTTTCTCTCATTTGCCAGTTGTGCGCGTTTCAAGCTGGTCATGTCACTTTCATGTGTGGTGCGGGTCATGATGACGTTTGCGCCGTTCTCTTCCAAAAGCGCTTTCAGTTGCAAGCCTACCGACAAATTCAGTTGTTCTTCTGTCTGATTGCGCCCTGTTGTACCGCCGACAAACGCTTCCTTTGTTTCGCTGCTGTAAGGATTGACCGGCTCCTGAACGCGCAGATCGGTTACTTCATGACCCGGATCAACACAGATAGTTTTCCCTTCAAGCGGCAGTTTCGGCACAGTTTCAACTGGTTCAGCCTGCTGTGTTTCTATGGGCCGATTTGGCGTATGATTCTCTTCTGACGACTCGGCCAGTCCTGCTTCTGCCGTCTGATTCGCACTGCATGCGCTAAGACAAAGGCATAGCAGCAGTAAACATATCCGCCGAATCATTGATTCCATCCTCGCGCTTGTTCATAAGCGGTGATCGTATCGACATTCTGCTTTTCCGTAGAATTTAACATATCGTTTGAAAAACTCTCATTGGGATAATACCAGGATGCCGTGTTAAAGAAACCCGCCCATTCCTGGGAAGAAAAGATGTAGCCGTGACGAGCAAAAATCTCATTGCGGATGGCTGCAACTTCTATACGGGTCAGCTCATTGAGGTCTCCGTCCGTGATCGTCAAGGTATCGGTCGGCCAAAGATAGTCATCGCCGATCGTATAGCCGCTCAAGCTATTCAACGCACTCGAATATGTGTGGCTGTCGTAATAGAACCTATATCCCTGCTGTTCCTGCATAATTTCAGGCTCATATACTTCTTCCTCTTCCGCGATATCCTCACGGGAACAGTGTTCATGCTCCATGCGGAAGCTGTAGTCTCCGGATCCCTCTGCTGTAATTGTCAGGTACAACTCGCCACTTTCAAAATCAAGTATCACATCGCCAGTATCGCCGTTGCTATCTTCATAGCTTCCGCCAGCCTGTGTTCCTTCATAATTAAGTTCGAGCCGCGTATAGTCGATACGGTTTGCGCGATCATCTTGGTTCCACGCTCCATTGGCCGAGAAATAGAACTGGTCATTGTTGTTTTCGATAAAAAAGCTTACATATCCATCCATGTAGCTATTATAGCGGTCTACCGACCACGCTCCGACATAATCATTCAGATTGACGGCTACAGTGCTGGGCTCCACACTGTTCCCTGGCTCTGGCTCCTGCGGAATAGTCGGTTCGACAATTGATTCGTCTGGCAACATGTCTTCGTAATATGTATCATCCAGATCGCTGAATGCTGTCAGCATACTACCTAGCATAGCCGCAGAGAGGATTGCGCCGACAATTGTCCAAACAGCCATGGAAATCAGATATGCAACGACAACACGAATTCCCGACGGATCAGCATTGGAACTATTTTGCGCCAGTTTCATTTCAACATGCTCCATATAAAGCCCATTGAAATGCTTTGCAAATAAAATCTGCGCAACAATCTGCCAAACGCCAAGCGCTAATGCAACAAAAACCAGTACAATACTGACAACTGGCTGTACAAATAGCAGCACACCGCACAGCGCCCATGCGCAAATGCTCATAATCAAGGGCAATCGCACGGCTCGCAGCCACTCGCGCCACATATCACGGTAACTTGCGTGCCAAAGGCTGAGGAAGAATGACGCCCAGTTCATTTTGCTTTTTGCCCCATGCTGCATCTGGCCGAATTGATCCAGATAATAGTCTGTGCGCTTGCCGATTATCTGACGCACAGCAGCCATTGCATCTGCATCGCTTGATTTAGAGCCCTCTGGTTCAGCCGCCGGAGCGGACGCATCCGACTGTTGCCGCGAACGCTCTTCTGGTTTCTTTTCGCAAACTGATGCTGGCGGTTCCGACCGAACCTCCGTCTTTTCCTGCGCGGATCCAGCCGGCTCCTGCGCCGACCGTTCTTCTGCTGCAACCTTTTCTTTCTTTGGAACTGCTGATGCAATCTTTGCCCCACAGTTAGTGCAGAAGGCACTGCCATCTTTTATTTCTTTACCACAATTTGTACAGAACATATTGCTGGCACCTACCGTTTCTTTTCTTCGAAGTTAAAAACTGAATTTCTCTTCGCAACGTTTTTATTGCTGACCTTATTTTGTCGTATCCTCCTGCAAATCAGCTCCGCAACTACCGCAAAACTTGGCATCCTCGTCAACTGCTCCCCCGCAATGCGGGCAGAATTTCTTGCCCTCCGCACGTTGGCGAGCTTGCGCGTCCTTGAAAGCCTTGGAGAACTCACTTGCCTTCTCCTTGGCCATGAACGCTGCAGTTTTAGCTGCATCGGTTGCTTTGTTTGCCACGTCATTTGCAACGTTGGCTGCCTTAGCCGCCGTCTCAGCTGCACGTTCAGTATTCGATTTGTTATTGGCTTCTTCCTGAGCCTGAGCGTTTTCGTTCACGTTTTCTGCACCAACAGCTACAGTTTTCCTGTTGCGACCTCTTATGAAATATGCGCCACATGCAACGACTAGGATGACTACGATTACGCCAACAATGAGAGATGCAGAACCGCCATTCGGACCAGGGGATGGAATATCAGCATTCCGAATAATTTCGCGAAGCGTATACGGCGTATATGCATGCGAAACTCCATTCATAGCATCACTTTCTGCCTGATTCATTTGAGCGACTTCATCTTCATACGACGGAATGCTGAAATCTGCAGAATGAATTACTTTTTGATTATCAATATGAAAAACAGTGTTTGCAACAGCATAGGACAACCAGAAATTGTTTTTTTCATCTTTCCAAACATACCAATTCCCAATGTAATCATTTATATCAGCAATTACTGGTTCCAGCACGGGTAAATTTTGATTAACGTCAAGAGGCTCCCAATTCATAGGTACAAATTCGTTAAAGTTTCCATCGACAAAAACATTATAATCGTCATAATAGATAGCTTCATTTGTCTCCTTATTTAAGCCATAATACATGGTAATACCATCATAAATCGTCCAATTCGCAGTCCCAGAGGAAAAACCAATGTACTGACCTTCCTCACTAAATGGCCATTCGCTTGTCCATTCTGCATACGAATCTGCAGCAAATGCAGATATCGTTAATGACATCATCACGAATAAAACCGCTACGAATAATCTAATTTTTTTCATTTTTATCCTTCTTTCTTTTATCCTGCAAGATCATACAATGTAGACAACACTGCAAAATTGGCTAACTCCGACAATTCCGCAAAAAGTCCATCTGCTGTGACATATACGTTTGTTTGCGTTGGGTCAGTTTGTAATGTTATCGTAAACTGTCCGCCGCTTTCGCGGGCATATTCGCCAGTAATACTTACGACAGCCGCTCCATCGCTGCGTTCTGTGCAATCCCATACCACATTTCTGGCTCCGCGATCTATTGCGTCACCGAAAGATAACGTCCGGCTGTACGCATCAAAATAGCAATTCTTAATTTGATTAACTAATCGACGCGCACTGAGCGTATCCATGCTGCCGGTTATTGTATCTTGAGAAAACAAGGACAATATCGACTGCTGTATGCCACTATTCTCCGATATAAGAGTTTTTCCGAACAATATCGTTACAGCAACAAGCATGACGGCAAACAAACCTGTATGCCTTCTCTTATATAATGCGGCACCACACTGTGGACAAAAAAGCTCAGTCTCCTGTACGGGGTTCCCGCATTTCATACAATGTTTCATCGACTATTCCCTTGATCCTAAAATCGATAAAAGGCGAACGAAAATGTTAATCAAATCCAAATAGAGATCAATAGCAAATGCAATCGCATTTCCTGCTGTGCGGTATGCTTTGTTCGCCTCGATAAAATCGTATCCAACGAAACCGGCCATAATGACAATGACGGCAACATCAATGAAAGTGCTGCTCCGGCCAAAGAAAATCAGAAGAATCGTTTCGACGACAATAACCGAAATCAGGCTCAGCAGCAATACCGAACCCAACCCCTCAAACATCTGAGGCCGCACCAATGCCGCGACCAGCATAACTCCTGCAATCAATGCAGTACCAAGCACAGCATAAAGCACAGTTTCAAAATGATAATATGGCAGGCAGGCTGCAACAATCGCTCCTGATGGGGCAACAATCAGATTAAATCCAATAAATCGAACTGCCGTGCTACGCGATCTATTGGCCATATATCCACCAATAAATGCACAGACTAAGTACACCACAGCGAGTACTATCGGATTTGACATCATCAGATCAATCGCAAATGCATGACAGATTACTGTGCATAGCGCAAATCCATATAGCAGCAATCCAGCTAATAAAGCATTATATTGCTGTATTGTCAGCTGTTCCCCTGCAGAATCTTTAGGTATTTGCCAATCAAACTTCTTCTTTTGCGGTGCAATCGGTTGCTCAACGGTCATGGCCTCAGTCTGCGAACTTGCGTACATATCGGTTTCCGGTTGTCGTGCGCCGCATCGATCGCAAAAACGAGCACTCTCCTCCAATCGATTTCCACACATCATACAGTACTTCATCAGTGCACCCCCATCCATTCTTATTGGTATTATTATATAATACCAATCGGCGTTTTCGCAATACTTATTGTCAAGATATTCTAATATCCAAGGGCAGGTGGCATTATGTATCGTGCAATCAACGTTGGTGAACGCATCCGCTATTTCCGTCAGCTGCGAGGCTGGAGTCAGGAGACTCTTGCGCTGCAGGCCGAAATCAATCCCGCCTTTCTGGGACATCTGGAGCGCGGGCTGAAGAGCCCGACGGTCAAAACGCTGGAAAAAATCGTTGCTGCGCTCAATATATCACTTGCCGAACTTTTTGCCGAGCCTCAACCGACAACCGAGGCGAAAGAGCAGATTTTAACCCAAATCCAAAACCAAATCAAAGATTTATCTGAGGAAAATTTGCAAAAGATTATGGTTATCCTCCAAAATATCCTCTCCATGGAAAAGTGAATCTGCGGCGAACCGAACGATATATTATAATAGTAGAAGCCTCCGGAGCGATCCGGAGGCTTTTGCTATTTCTATATAGAAAGAAGGATTGCCCATGTTCAACAACCCAAAGTATCTGACCCGTGGGGTTCAGGATACCATACCCGTCTGGCTGATCCGCCTGATGTGGTTTATGGTTTCCGCGATGGAGGTGCAGCAGCAGAGCTATCTGCAGGTCTTTCGCCTGCAAAAGAACGCCGCCGGCCAGCACATCACCCACTCGCAGGAGCAGCCGCCGTATCATCAAGAGCTGGATGTTCCCTGCTCGGATGCGGTAGACGCCAAGATCTTCGTGATCGACGACACGACACACAGCACCATGCTTTTGGCTGAGGAGTATTGACAAAGGAGGAGCAACATGCAAAACCTGTACACCTGCGACCACTGTAACGAACAATTCCCGCTCGAAGAGATGGTCGAAATATCCGGCAATTATCTCTGTCCGGACTGCGCGGCCGACCTGACCATCCTCTGCGATGAATGCGGCCGCCACATCTACCGTGCGGACGACGAGGGAGACGAATGCCATGCCCTGTGCCATAGCTGCCGAGAACGCCACTACACCACCTGTGACCGCTGCGGCGCGCTCATCCACGTTGAAAACGTCTACGAATACGACGGCGAGGACCTTTGCAGGGATTGCTATGATGACGTCTGCGCCGACGGGCCGATCCACGAATACGACTATACACCCGACCTGATCTTCCATGGCAAAGGTCTGCGCAAGTTTGGTGTCGAGTTGGAGATCGACGAGGGCGGCAAGTCCCGCTCGAATGCCAACCGTCTGCTGGAGGTCGCCAACCGTAATGCCCCCAACCTGTATATCAAATCGGACGGCAGCCTGGATGACGGCTTGGAACTCGTAACCCACCCGATGACGCTGGACTATCACCTGCACGAAATGCCGTGGGCGGCAGTGCTCGACGAGGCAAAACGGTTGGATTACCGTAGTCACAGTACGAACACCTGCGGTCTTCACGTCCATATCTCCCGTATGGCCTTCGGATGTACTTATGAAACACAGGAGGAATGTATTGCCCGCTTGGTATTCTTCGTGGAAAAATTCTGGCCGGAATTGTTGCGGTTCAGCCGCCGAACACAGGGACAGCTCAACCGATGGGCTGCGCGTTACGGCATGAAGCTCAATCCGAAAGACCAGATGTATCACGCGAAGAACTCCTGCGCTGGACGATATACCGCGGTGAATCTGACCAACGCAGATACAGTGGAAATCCGGTTGTTTCGTGGGACGCTCAAACTCAATACGCTGATAGCCACTTTGCAGCTGGTAGACCACCTCTGCGAAGTGGCTGTTTCCATGTCCGACCAGGAGCTTCAGGATATGAGCTGGTTTGACTTCCTCGACCAGATCACCGAACCGGAGCTCATCCAGTACTTAAAAGAACGCCGGCTCTATGTGAATGAGCCTGTACAGATTGCGGATGAAGAAATGGAGGCTTGCTGATGTGCAGCTTATTTGGAATGATCGATTACGATAAGAAGCTTACGGCCAGGCAAAAGAGTAGAATTCTGAACACGCTCGCACGGGAATGCGAAGTGCGCGGCACCGACGCGACCGGCATCGCCTACAACTTTGGCAGCCGGATGCAAATATACAAGCGCCCGCTGCCTGCCCACAAACTTTGGCTGCATGTGCCGAACGGTGTAAACGTCGTGATGGGGCATACCCGTATGACGACCCAAGGCCACGCGAAGCATAACCAGAACAACCATCCATTTGTCGGGGAAATCGATGGAGAATCCTTTGCCCTTGCTCACAACGGCGTGCTCTGGAATGATAAGATGCTGAAGCTGACAAATAATCTTCCGCAGACCAGCGTTGAGACGGACAGCTATGTTGCCGTGCAGCTCATTGAAAAGCAGAAAGCCCTCGACTTTGACAGCCTGAAAACAATGGCTGAAACGGTCGAGGGTTCTTTTGTGTTTACGGTGTTGGACAGCGAGGACAGCATTTGGTTTGTCGTGGGGGACAACCCGCTGTGCATCTTTTACTATAACGGCTTCCTGCTGTATGCGTCCACCGAGAAAATTCTGTGTAACACAGCAAACAAACTGCATCTCAGCGCACCTGTGAGCGTTCAGCATCCGGAAGAAGGTGAGATTTTGAAAATCGACCGGAGTGGACAGCTAACCACAGGCAGCTTCACGCCGCAGACCAGCTATCTGCACTGGTGGCGGTATCGTCCGTATTACGGCTCGTTCCTGCTGGACGAGGAGGAACAGAAATCCGTCTACGGCGATCTGTTTGACGCCGCCAAAAGCATGGGCGTAAGCGAGGACGAGGTACAGGCTCTCCTGGACTACGGCTGCGACCCGGATGAAATCGAAGAATTACTCTATGATCCTGCTCTGCTGCATGAGATGACAGGAGAACTTCTGTATGCATACTGAGAGGAGGGATGCGAGTGATTCCACTAAGTCCGCTTTTTCAGGCTTTGGGTGCACTGGTAGATTTGATTATCGAAGCAATCGAAAGCGCATCGAAAGATGGCGGCCAAAAGTAGCATTTCAATGGGGTGTACCCATGTGACATAGCTGAAAAGTGTAGCAATAGGGCCGGTTTTACGGTTTTGACATATGTCACAACCCGTACCGACCCTATTGAAACGTTTACTCTAATATTTCTCCAAAAACCTGATACAAATCATCCATTACGCCTGTCGAAGCACGAATCGTGGCAATCATCATGCGGTCGCTGTCTACTGCGGCAAAATTCAGGCTATGGTCAATCCACTGCGCAAGCCGCCGGAAGTAAAGCCTCTGTACGCGGCCATTCCCCTCGCGGAATGGATGCAGATAGTTAATGGAGTTATAAAGATCGACCAGCTCACAGACCAACTCGTTTCGCGGCAGTCCGCGAAAATAGTGGTTTGCTTGCAGCCTCTCAAAAATAGCTTTTGCTGTCTCCTCAATTTGATTTGCAGGACAGAAGGCTGTACGCATCTTACTGATGTTAATCGTGCGTATTTCTCCGGCCCAACTGTATAATTCATCAAACAGAACAAGATGCAAATGTTTTAGATATGCAAAATCCGGCTCAACCGCCACTGGCTGCATCTCAATTTGAAGGGTTTTGACTGATGTGATCAGTGTCTCATTTTCGTCAAGCTGATTCTGATCCCGAATCCCCAGCTTATTAATCAGCACGCTGGTTCCCGGATAACAATCATCTGAAGACGGTGTAATACTGTAGGCCATGATACCCCCTGCTTAACTGTATTTTGTGTTCAGTTGATACAGACTGTCCTCTAAGCTCGCGTTTCCGCTGAGCACAGATAGGCATAGTGCTCGTATTTCGGGCGTCAGCTCCAGCCCTTCCATCTGGCAGGACATTGCAATGTTATCCAATGCTTCGGAAAGGGTATCTTGCTGTATCGATCTCATTTTCCTCACATCCTTATATTATTAGTATATCATCATTCCCGGCAGAAAGGAAGAATCGAATGAAAATCGGCTATATCCGCGTCAGTACGGAGGAACAAAACATCGCACGGCAAGAAGTGCTGCTGCGCGAGTTGAGTGTTGATGAAGTTTTCATCGACAAAGCCAGTGGTAAGAATACTGACCGGCCAGAACTGAAACGGATGATGGAATACGTTCGCAAAGGCGACACGGTAATCGTCGAATCGATCAGCCGCTTTGCCCGCAACACGCGCGACCTGCTGGATCTGGTCGAAAAGCTGGCGGTTAAAGGAGTTGAGTTCGTCTCAAAGAAGGAGGCGATCGATACGACAACGCCGACTGGCAAGTTTATGCTGACTGTGTTCGCAGCCGTTGCCGAGCTCGAACGCGAGTACATCTTACAGCGACAGCGCGAGGGCATCGCGATCGCGAAGCAGCAGGGGAAGTACACCGGCCGTAAGCCGCTGCCGATGCCGGATAACTTTAAGTCTGTTGTTACCCTTTGGCAACACGGACAGATCACCGCAACCGAAGCTATGCGGTGGACAGGGCTCAAGCCAAATACGTTTTATCGGCGTGCACAACGAACGCTATCTACTTAGTGTTTTACACAGTGCTGGGGTATCTGGGGGATTCCCCCAGATACCCCAGCTACAATTGCAGTTAGTTACAAATTTGCACATCATCTTTTCTGTTTGGATCGTGCCATAGTGCATTGCAGCGTAATAATAAAATTGCGCTATAATGCCCAAGTATTTTACATGCCTGTTGCAGTAAAAATTGGTAGAGGAAGAGAGTTGCACCTTCTACTTGCCTTAAATAGTAATTCACATTCCCTGTATCATCAATTTGCAACGTCTTCAAAAATCCTCGAACATATTTTTCCAACGCCTTAATGTTTGTATGCTTATGTAGTCTCTCATGATCCTCGATTAATTTAATAGCTTGTTTTGTTGTCAAAGCTTCATTGATTTGACGTTTTAAAAATCTTGGTACAGACGAAGCTGTTGTATCATCCATAATTTTGGTTGATATTCCGAGATGCTTGTTTAGCGCATCTTCATCATAAAGTTCGCATTCAGCATTCATGTTCCAATCAAGAATTAAATCACTGTAGTATTTAGGAAACATACCTTTACTCCCACAAAGCGGTAAATTGGGAGAAGCTTGCGCCATAATTCTTTTAGAGAAATTGACATTATAAAAATATTTCTTCATCAGCTTATATGCATATTCTTCTTGAGAAGACCCAGTAGCGAAAAATGGTTTCGCATTTTTAGCGTTTTTACTTATTACATTGAACAAAATCTCGTTCCATTTACCACCAGATGAATAGACTTCAGCTCTCGATAATTCTTTAAACACATTTATGATTTCGAAAGCCTGTTCGCCGTATTCATCCACCAATTTGGCATTAGATTCATCTTGTAAAATCAAATATTTTGGAAGATTTCCACGAAGTTGAATCATCTTCTCATAGGACAGACCACAATAAAGCGCCATATCAGTAGCTAATACATCCGTCTTACAGATCAATATGCCAAACTCCTTGCATCTTTTCCACTTCTGTTCTTGTTTCTTCTGTAAAGTTTTCTCTCTCCCCATCTCATCATCCCAATATACATTATTATATGGAAATGGCCGTAACTGCGACTTAGAGTGCACTTTACAAACAGAAATTGGCCTATAAATAACTTCTAGCGCTTGCGATAATGCCACCCGCACTTCCTTTATCAATTGAAGCTCTTGATCGCACAGATAATTGATCTGCTTCATGTTTTGTTGGAGTTCTGGCAATGTCGAAACAGGTCTGATCAGATTCTTCTTCGCCTCTTTTCTTTCTGAAAAGCACTGTTTAATTGCATCTAGCGCAAACAATGCCGGAAGAAGTGGATAAGCGCGGTAGTCAGAAAAAACCGTCTTAACAATTTGATCCCTACATTCTACCCGTGTAGAGATATTTCCACATTTGTTAGCAAAAGTGTTATAGCTCTTTTGAACCAGGATTTTCACTTCATCAATAATTTGATCCCGATCCACTTCAACTTTAATTTCAATATTCTCCGCTGTGCGATTGAGTGTCCTAATAATATATTTCACTGCTATACTTTCATTTCGCTCAAGGCTATCATTTTCCCGAGCTTTCTTGAGCACTTTGATATAAGTATCCACAGCATCTTCATCTATTTTTCTTAGCTCATCAGCGCTAAAGCTCATAAAAAGCGGAACAATTTCTCGAATTTCCTGCGCATGCTCCTCCCGAAATGCCTTATCCTGTGCGTCTTGAATCAGTTTTGACAAAACCATCCATGGCTTGAGCGGCGTTTCAATATCAGGGAACAAATTTTTGACGCGTCGTATCGATTCCCGAAAACGATCCCAATATTGCATTTTTCGTTCTTTTCTCGATATATAGCTCACATTCGTACAACTTTTCTCAATTTTTCCGTTGCTTTTCAAATCTTTTTCATTCACAAAAATCATCTTCCTTTTCCGGCTCCATGTCAAATTTTCTATAAATCTCGCAGAAAAAAACCGCATTTTTGCGTGGATTTTTCCAACTTTTTCGACGATAATTATATCAGATCCGATGTGATTCTTGCATATAATGCACATTTCATCGGTTAATTGAACTTAGCCGGCTTCACCCGCTCGTGGACAGGACGCTGAAAACGAGCATGATTTTTGGAGGATTCTGCCATGCGTATCAATATTCCGAGAGATCATTTCCGCTATATGAAGCCGGTCCGCGAACCGGCTAAACAACGGCCATACCGCGATTCATTTACTGTCAATGAATTCAACACGCTCGTCGTCACGCCCGAACTGCTAGCGCAACCGCGGCTGAAACCAGAGCCGCCAGCAGATGTGGTTCGTGTGATCGACAATACGACCGAAGGGGGTGAGTCTCATGAATGAGTTCCTCGGTCACCCATTGGACGGTCTGTCGAATGCGCTGCTTGAGGTGAGGCGGGCGTTTCTCCCACCCGAGGCCTTTCCTGATGGCGAACCGGCATTCGTTGAAGTTCTGCTCGTCTTCGACGATGGGACCGACGCAAACGCGATCCTGCCGATTGCGCAGGTGAATGCGACCGGACTACGCAAGGCGGTGCCGCGTTTCCTCGTTCCACGCAAGCACCGCGACGCCTTCGATGTCGCACTTCTGGAAGAAGTGCACCGGCTTATCGAGCTTTCATCGGCTCACCTCCTACAAGCTCCAGATAGTAGCGAGCCGTGTATTGGGTATGCCTTCACGCAGTCAGGTATGCACCAATTGCCGAACGGCCAGTATGTTTTCGTATGGGGCGATCATGTGCTGGGCGACTGCGATTTGCCATACGTTGTACGTTGCGACGAACACTATATTATGCGCACGCTGCCGATTTCTGATCCGCTTCCTCGGCTCTTCGCTGAGCTCGCCTACGCAGATCCACTGGTCACGCTTGGCATGGTATTCACCTGCGCCACGCTGCTTCGATCCTGGATCACACAGTGCACCGATTCTTGGCAGGCAGTCTTGACAATCGTTGGTGGGCAAAACCTCGGCAAAACCAAGCTCGCGCGGCGGCTGACCGACTGGATCACGGATGCTGAAGATGATCCCGCGCTGCTGTACAGCGCCGGAAGCACCGCGTCCGCAATCCGCGACGCGATGGTGTCTGCGCGCGATCTGCCGGTCGTTATTGACGATCTTTGCCTATCTGCCAGCCCGCAGTTGCAGCGAAAGTACCGGGACTTGGGCGCGCAGCTTGTCCGCGAAGGCGCGAATGCCGCGCCGATCGTGAAAAAGCTCCCGGGTGGAAAGTTGGCCAAGCTCAAATGCGCCGCAGGCGTCATTTTGACTGCCGAATTCGCGCTGGAAAATGCGTCGGATATTACGCGGTGCGTATTCCTGCCGATCGATCACCCCCTTCGCATGGACGAAAGTCTATCTTGCGGTCTGGTCGGGGCGTCGTGCGCATCCTTCGTTTCGTGGTGTTTGCGACATCCTGCCGTTTTTGAAGGTTGCCTCGACCGTTCCCTGCACAAAAAGCTGATTTCCGGCCTTCCGCAGCGAACTTCTCTGAACTTTTTCGTGCTCGACGCTGTTGCAGAATTGTTCTGCCGCGCAGCACGTGATGCAGGATCAGACGAATCAACACTTCGGTCGGTTTTCAATATTTACTGCGGCGCAGTTGACTTGTCGCTCAATTGCCAAAATGAGATTCTCGACCAGCTGGATCGCCAAAGGAAAAAGGGAAACATCGCCGCGTTGCTGCTGGAAGGTCTTAATCAAGGTGTCTTCGACCTGTGTAGGAAAGTCGAAAAGCTTGAACGGCACGAGGGGATGATCTGGCACGGGGACCTGTGCTTACGGCGTGAGCCGCTGGAGCGCTTTGTCCGACTACAGGATGGTTACGGTGACTACACGATTTCCAAAATCGTCCGAGAGCTGAAAGATATCGGAGCACTTGTCCTTCAGGAGGAGGGCACCGCCCAGGTTCGATTGAAAAAGGATACGCCGCGCGTATACCGCATCCGCCTCGCTGTGCTCGAGGATGCGGCAGAGGAATTTTAGGAGGTAATACCCATGTCTGAAAGTACAATTATCCCAACCCGACGGTATTTCGACACCGCATCCGTCTCAGAAACCCACCGCCGCCTGCTGGCGGAGGGGCACCGTGTGTCCGAAAATGCACTCCGCGGCTGGGTGCGGCAGGGCATCCTGCCCGCCGCCCGGATCGGCCGGACGTGCCTCATCTACTACCCCAACGTGCTGAAACTACTGCACGAGGGTACCAAAGCACCGCCTACAGCAACGGAAAACCGACCGTCACACATCCCGCCGCGCATTCCGATCTGATTTCCAGCGGGCACGTCTTGTTGAAGACGTGCCCTTTTTCTTTCTTTCTAAAAGGAGGCCTCGTCATGGCAACAATCACAAAAATACACGGCAAAACAGGTCTGAGCTTCAAGATCACGGTTCATTGCGGCTATGATGAACTCTACCGCAAACGCCGTCACTATAAAACCTACCGACCTCCGGCGACTTGGTCAGAGCAATATGCCGAGCGGGAGGCACAGCGTGTCGCTGTTGAGTTTGAAAACAGCATCCGACAGGGCTTCCGCCTTGACAACCGCAAAACCTTTGCGGAATATGCGGCCTATGTCATCGATCTCAAAGCACATACCGGTACCAAGCACAGCACCATCGAGCTATACAAGCACCTCTGCGAACGAATCAACCCGGCAATCGGCCATTTCAAGCTGACCGAAATCCGTCCGCAGCATCTCAACCGTTTATACGTCAGTCTGGCAGAGGATTGCATCAAACACTCCGCCGATAATGCCCGAGCCAAGGTTAATCTGGGGGCACTGCTTGCAGAGCGAAAAATCTCCCGCGCTGCTTTATCACGACAGGCGAAGCTCAGCCCATCCACTGTGACGGCCGCTTGCAGGGGGCAGACCATCCGGCAGTCCTCAGCCGAATCGATTTCCTCTGTTCTCAGTATACCACCACAGGAACTGTTTGACTACTTCCACAGCGAAGAAAAACTCGCAGTCAAAACGATTTTGCAGCATCATCGCTTCATTTCCGCTGTTTTGTCTCAGGCGGAAAAGGAAATGCTCGTCACCTATAATGCCGCCAGCCGTGCAACGCTTCCCAAAGCGAGGCGCAGCAAGGTCAACTATTTTCAGCCGGAAGAGATTACCGCTATTGTAAAGGCACTGGAATCCGAACCGCTGAAATGGAAGCTGATCACCCATTTGCTGCTCGTCACTGGATGCCGCCGTGGTGAGATCATGGGACTGAAATGGGATCGCGTCCATCTGGACAAACATTACCTGACGATCGACAATAACCTGCGCTATTCCAAGGCGCGTGGCATCTATGAAGAAACGCCAAAGACCGGCGAAACTCGGTACATATCCATCCCCACAGAAACTGTTTCGTTGCTACGCGAGTATCAGGCGGAACAGGAGCAGCTTCGAAAGTTCAACGGCGACCGATGGCGGGATACCGGTTTCGTGTTTACCCAGGATGACGGACGCGCCATGCATCCGGATAGTATCACCGCATGGCTGGCAAAGTTCAGCAAACGGCATGGACTGCCGCATATCAATCCACACGCTTTCCGTCATACCGTAGCAAGCGTCCTGATCGCCAACCATACCGACGTGGTTACAGTCGCACGGCAGCTGGGGCATTCCAGTGCAACGACTACTGAGACCTACTATGCGCATCTGATCGAAGAATCGCGTGTGCAGGCCAGCGAATGCATTGCCAATGTGATGCTGCGCCGGGCTATTCCATCCGATACCACGTCGCAGTCTTCGCCCGGCCCGGTTAACAACCAACGATCTTTGTAATACAATTGCATTACAAGAAGGTGCCCAATATGGCAACGGATGCAACCCTTCAAATCCAGATCAGCGACACATTAAAAGACCAAGTTGAATCGCTCTACCGCAGCATGGGGACTTCTTTTGCTGAGGCAACGCGGATTTTCGCACAGCAGAGCCTGCAGGAAGGCGGCATGCCGTTCCGTCCCAGCTTGAAAGCATGGGAGAATATGAGCGAGCACGAAATCAGCGAACGGCTCCTGCAAAGCAAATCGGATATTGCCGCCAACCGCATTTGCTCTCTGCGCGATCTTGACGAAAAAAATACTAAAGATGCAACGAACAGTCGAAACCGGCTGTTCGTTTCTGTCGTCTACCATTATTTCGGGCGTCCGAATGGACGCCACAGTGGACGCCAAATTTCCGCTCCTGTTTTTATCGTCTAAAATCGTTACAAAAAAGCCGTTATTCCTTTCGGAATAACGGCTTGATCTGGTACGCCCGATGCGATTCGAACGCACGGCCTTTGGAGTCGGAGTCCAACGCTCTATCCAGCTGAGCTACGGGCGCGGGTACGAATGTTATTATACCATTTACTCTCATGTTTGTAAAGCGTTCTCCTTGGTCTTTTTCTTTTTGGGTGTAGGAGTACAATACATCTTGGACAGTTGAATAAAAAAGGGATGAAGGATAAGGCCTCATCGGTTAAAGTTGAGTTGCTACACTTAACTTGACGAGAGGGGGCCATATCC